>DATMSN010000374.1:0-2870 GCA_035565375.1 Duganella sp.
CCGGCGGGGCCACCGGCGTGCCGGGCGCGGCGCCGTACGGAACCAGGCCGAGCTCGTTGGGCCGGTTGCGCATCAACAGCAGCACCAGCACGGCGACCAGCGCGCAGGCGGCGAACACGGGAATGACGGCCATGCGCCAGCCGAACCGTTCGATCAGCCAGGCGCCGACCGGCAGGAAGATCAGCTGGCCGGTGGCCGAACTGGCCGTCAGCAAGCCGACCACCAGGCCCCGGCGGCTGTCGAACCAGCGGTTGGAGACGATGGCGCTGAGTACCAGCGCGGTCATGCCCGAGCCGACCCCGAGCATAATGCCCCAGAACAGCACCAGATGCCAGAACTGCGTCATCCGCGTGGCCAGCGCCATGCCGGCGCCCACCAGCGCCAGCGCCGTGACCACCACCTGGCGCAGGCCGAAGCGCTCCATCAGGATGGCGGCGAACGGCCCCATCAGCCCGAACAGCACGAAGCGCACCGCCAGCGCCGACGAGATCTGTTCGACGTCCCACCCGAACTCCCTGGACAGCGGTTGCAGCAGCGCGCCCGGCAACCCCAGCGCGGCCGACGAGGTCAGCCCGGTCAGGAAGGTGACGGCGACGATCACCCACGAATAATGCAGGCCGCGCCGCCGCAACCAGTTGGACAGGGATAGTGCGAACATGGTGCTCCTTGCGATGACGACGACCGTGCGGATGCGCGCTCCGGGCCATTTTAGATTACGACCATAATCAATGCAAGCAAAAGAAAGGGGCCGGCGGGCGGCCCCCATCAAGAGGAAGCTGGCTGCTTACTTGATGCGCAGCGAGTTCTTCACGTCGGTGACGCCTTTGACGTTGCGGGCGACATCAACCGCTTTGTCGGCCTCGGCCTGCGACGGCACGAAGCCGCTCAGCACCACGGCGCCATTGTTGGTTTCCACTTTGACGTCCAGCGATTTGAGCGCCGGTTCGGCCATCAGTTCGGTTTTGACCTTGGTGGTGATCACGGTGTCGGCGACGGCATCCTTGGCCAGCTCGGTTTTCGAGCGCGTTTCGCACGAAGCCTTGTCGGTGCCGGTCATGGCGCTGCAATCGATGCCGGTCTGGGCGACGTCGGCCGCTTCCTTGCCGGCCTTGGCGGCGTTGACGGCGGCGACCTTTTGCGACTTGGCGGTGCTCAGGCAGCTAGACTTGGCGTTGCCGTCGAGCGCGTCGCATTTTTCCTTGGCCAGATCGTACTGGGCGTCGGCCAGTTCGGTGCGGGCTTTCTCGATCGACTTCTTATCGTTCTTGTACTGCATCGTGGCGTTGGCCTCGGCCGTCGCGCGGGCGACCTTGGCCTGTTCCTGGCAAATATCCTTGGCGTTGCCGGTCTGCGCGTCACAAGCGGCCTTGGCGCTCTTGTATTCGTTGGCGGCCTTGTCGGTGGCCGCCTTGTAGGCCACCGTGTCGTGGGCTGGGGTGGCGGCGAAACTGGCGCTGGCGGCACCGGCCAGGATCAGGAAGAGAAGCTTGTTCATGATGTGTCCCTTTGTTGTGGTGGTTGGTGGACACATTAAACGCCGGCTGTAGAGAAACCTCTGTGCGCAAACGAACAGAGTTGGCGAATCGCTACTTTCGGTCTATAGGCGACGCGGGCGTGGCTACGCTGTCGCTAGTGTTGCGGATTGATCAGCGACCGGCCAGCCGTTGCGACCCAGGCTGCTCGCCCGTGGCCAGCAGGCCCTGGCGCCACACGCTGCCGGCTTGTTCGAACAATGGCAGCTCGGCGTCGAACGCGGTGCCGGTCTGCGCCAGTTGCAGCCACGCCATGGTGCTGTGGGAGGCGCCGGCGCTGGCCGCCGACGGTTCGCGCACCTTGCGCATCCAGTCCGCGACGGCGGCGTACTGCTCGGGATGGCGCTGCTGGATCCAGGCCAGCGCGGACAGATCGGCGAAGCCCTCCTCGCGGCGGGTTTCCTCCAACTCCTGCAACTGGGCGTGATCGTGCGCGGCCGCGCCGGCGTTTTCCTCGAAACCGGCCGGCAGCTCGTGCCATACGCCCTGCGCGTAACGCCAGCAGTGGCCGATCTCATGGGCGATCATCGCCTCGATCATCAGCGGCCGTTGCGCCTCGGGCACGGTCGCCAGGATCTCATCGGGGTTGTTGCCGTTGCGCATAGTCAGCACCAGCTTGCAGCGGCCGTCCTGGAAACCCAGCGCCAGCGGCACATCGGTGGCTTTGCCGGTGGGCTGGACGATGACGTCGATCGGCAGCTTGAGTTCTTTCTTGGCGTAGGTCAGCACGGCCGAACCGGCGGTGAGCCAGCGGGTTTCCATGTCGGTGAGGCCGGCGGCTGAGGCCAGGCTGGAGGACAGTATCAGCAGGGAGGCAAGTATGTGCTTGATCATGATTAGGTTTCCTTACGGTAACTTTATCACGACACGGAAACTTTTATTGCTCTACGGAACGAAATACCACGGTTTTTTTCTACGTAGGCAGAATGTAATTATTGGTTTGGAAAGAAAGAGGCGGGACGTGCGACAACGGGGACCGGGCGGTCCCCGCAGGGTGATGTGAGTGCTTACTTAGCCAGCAGGCTATTGGCCGTCTTGAATTCCGGCCGGATATCGTTGGGGACGGACTTCATCTTGTCCAACGCTTTTTGGACATCGGGGCGGATGACGACGTACTTGGTCATCAAGTCCTTGGCGCGCGCGTAGTCGCCGGTCGCCTCGATGGTGAGGAACTCGCGGTCGAGGTCGGCCACGGCAGCCTTGATCTTCTTGAAGTCCACCGCGAACGTGCCGTCGCCGTGCGACACGAAGCCGCCCTTGTCGAGCAGATAATTGACCTGGATCGCCATGCCGCGCGCGTGCGAGTCGGTCAGGCCGAAGTGCAGGGTGCGGAAAGCC
>DATMSN010000375.1:0-4594 GCA_035565375.1 Duganella sp.
GGCTGAGGATGCTGCCGGCGGCCACCGTCGACGCCGCCGCCGCCAATCTGCCGACGCCGGACGGCGTCGATCCAAGCTTTATCTGGGAGCAGCAAATCGTCGACGGCCACGTGGTGCCGCTGGCCTACGCCGACGCCTACGCCAGGGGCGCCGGCAAGGACATCCGCGTCATCATCGGCAGCAACAGCCAGGAACTGGGCGCGGACCGCAAGCCGGAGACGGTGCCGGCCTTGCTCGCGGCCGCCTTCGGCAAGCAGGCGCCGGCGGCCGGCGCGCTTTACCATGACGATGCCGCGCTGGGCAGTGCCCCGACGCAGTTGATGACCGACATGTGGTTCCGCTGCCCGGCGGGTTGGATGGCGCGGCGCATGGCCAACCCGGCGCGGGTGTGGCGCTATGAATTCGGACTGGGCGCGCCCGGCTCCGGCAAGCCGCCGGAGCATACGTCGGAGATGGAGTACGTCTACCGCGCGACGCCGGCCCAAGCCTCGCCGGCGGACTGGCCGCCGCTGCAGCGGTATTGGGCCAACTTCATCCGCAAAGGCGATCCGAACGGCGCCGGCCTGCCGCGCTGGCCGGCGGCGGGGCAAAAGTCGTGGGAGGCGGCGGCGTATCTGGATATCGCGCCGACGGGTGTCGAAGCACGCAAGGGTTTGCGCGCGGCGCAGTGCAAGTTGATGTATCACGAGCGGGATTATCCGCAATCGGCGACGGTGCCGAATTGAGCGGACCTGAAAAGGTTGATGGCATCGTAATTTCCCTTACGGCGCCGGGCTGTCCGCCACGTGCGTGGCGCGCTTGCCCAGGCTTTCCTCCTGCGGGCCGGGGGCGTCCAGCACCGGACGCAGGCGCGGCAGCGAATCCGGATATTTGGCCGCC
This sequence comes from Duganella sp., assembly GCA_035565375.1. Lineage (GTDB taxonomy): Bacteria > Pseudomonadota > Gammaproteobacteria > Burkholderiales > Burkholderiaceae_D > Rugamonas. The sequence goes on from DATMSN010000375.1 coordinate 880, forward strand.
ACGAAGGCGATGATCGCCTCGCGGATTTCGCAGCGCAGGTCGAACGCGGTGCCGGAATCCTGCGCGCTGATCAACAGCCGCAGCTGCATGCCCTTGTCGTTGGCGTCCGTCACGTGCAGCACGCACACGCGCTTGTCCCAGCGCGACGACGCGTGCGTGATGCGCTCGAACTCGGCCCGTACCGCCGGCACCGGCACGCTGAAGTCCAGCCACAAGAACACCGTGCCGAGGATCGACGACGATGTGTGCGTCCAGTTCTCGAACGGATTTTCAATAAACCATTGCAGCGGCACGATCAACCGCCGCTCGTCCCAGATGCGCACCACGACATAGGTGCCGGTGATGCGCTCGACCCTGCCCCATTCGCCGTTGACGATCAACACGTCGTCGAGCCGGATCGGCTGCGAGAAGGCGATCTGCAAGCCGGCGATGAAGTTGCCCAGCACCGGCCGGGCCGCGATACCGGCCACCAGGCCGGCCACGCCGGCCGAGGCCAGCAGGCTGGCGCCGAACTGCCGCGCCCCCGGCAACGTCAGCAACACGAACCCCAGCCCCAGCAGGCCGATGACGAAGTTGGCGCTGCGCGTCAGCACGGCCGTCTGCGTCAGCAGCCGGCGCGCGCGCAGGTTGTCGGCCGAGTCGACCGGATTGACCTCGGTGATGGTGCGCTTGATCGAATTGACGCAGGCGATCGCCAGCCACGTCAAACAGATGATCAGCAACACGCTGTTGATCCGCGAAATGGGCAGCAGCAGCGGCATGTTTTCCGGCGCGCCCGTCAGCACCAGGCGCAGCGCGAACAGCGCCATGCACAGCTGGCTGGGGCGGTAGCCGTACTTGATGGCGTTGGTGGTGTAGGGGCGATTGCGGGCTATTCGGCGCAGCAACATAATGCCCGCGCGATGCAACAAGAGCGCCACGGCAACAAAAATCAGCGCGCTGACGCCCACCACCGCGGCGGCGCGCCACGGTCCCTCGTGCATATCGGAGAAATAGTCTAGTTCCATGGCATGATTCTAGGGAACTTTGCCATGTTGCGGCGCGCCATTTGCCCGCATACGTGCGCTAGCGAACAAAGTTTTTTCCCGTATGAATGAAACAATAGAGGAGCTGAGGTCGATTGCCACGCATCCCGAAAAATTGATGCAGCGGTTGTTTTTCTATCCTGCAATCACACCTTGAGGACTCTTCATGCTTTCACGCTCCGTTAAATTATCTCTACGTTTCATGCTCCCCCTGGCGATTCTGCTGGGACTGTTCGCCTACATCGTCGTCCCGCTGATGGACAAGCTGACCCTGCGCTGGTCGGTGCGCGATCTCGATAACCGCTCGCAGCTGCTGGCCGCCACCTTGCAGGTGCCGCTGCGCGAGGATGTGCTGCTCAACGACAAGGCGCACATCAAAAAACTGTTCGACGGCGCCATCGAGGACGAGCGCCTGTTCGCGCTGGGCTTCTGCGATCCTTCGGGCAAGCTGCTGTACAAAACCTATACCTACCCGCAATCGCTCGGTTGCTGGGACAAACCGGCCGACGGCAGCAAGCAAAAATCGCTGGTGCAACTGCCGCGCGGCCCGGTGCACGTGGCCGACACGCCGATCGAGGACAACGGCACGGCCCTGGGCCGGCTGATCCTGGTGCACGACATGAGCTTCATCGAGCGCCGCAGCGCCGAAACCACCAAGTACGTGCTGATCTTCTTCGCCCTGCTGGGCTTGGCGATCGCCTCCCTGACGTTGCTGGTGTCGCACCTGAGCTGGCGCGGCTGGCTGGCCAGCCTGAACGACGTGCTGCGCGGCCAGTTGCTGCCGCGCGACGTCAAGTCGACCGACACCGGCGGGCCGCCGCCACCGCCGCCGCCCGAGATGGAACCGCTGATCGGCGAGCTGCGCAGCCTGCTGGAGGAATACCACGAGGAACGCCAGAGCAGCAGCGGCAACAGCGCCGAGTGGGCGCCGGAAAAGCTCAAGGCCCTGCTGCAGCAGGATCTGGCCGGCGACCAGGTGCTGGTGGTGTCCAACCGCGAGCCCTACATCCACGAGAAAAACAAGGACGGCACGATCCGCGTGCGCCGTCCGGCCAGCGGCCTGGTGACCGCCGTCGAGGCGGTGATGCGGGCCTGCTCCGGCACCTGGATCGCGCACGGCGCCGGCAGCGCCGACCGCGAGACGGTCGACCGCAACGACCACGTGCCGGTGCCGCCGAAAAATCCGAGCTACACGCTGCGCCGCGTCTGGCTGACGGAGGAAGAGGAAAAGGGTTACTACTACGGCTTCGCCAACGAAGGCCTGTGGCCGCTGTGCCATATCGCCCACGTGCGGCCGGTGTTCCGCTCGTCCGACTGGGACGAGTACGTCAAGGTCAACCGCCGCTTCGCCGACGCCGTCATCAAGGAGGCGCGCACCGACAATCCGGTGGTGCTGGTGCAGGATTACCACTTCGCATTGCTGCCGCGCATGGTGCGCGAGGCGCTGCCGAAGGCGACGATTATCACGTTCTGGCACATCCCATGGCCTAACTCGGAATCGTTCGGTATTTGTCCATGGCGCGAGGAAATCCTCGAAGGCATGCTGGGCAGCACGATCCTGGGCTTCCACACGCCGTTCCACCGCAAGAACTTCCTCGACACCGTCGACCGCTACCTGGAAACCCGGATCGAGCCGGAGGCGTCGACCATTTCGTACGGCAACGAGCTGACCCAGGTCGAGGACTATCCGATCTCGATCGCCTGGCCCGACTATCCGGATACGCAGCCGGTGGAACAGTGCCGCACCGAGATCCGCCAGATCCTGGGCGTGCCGGAAGACCACCTGCTGGCGTTCGGCGTCGACCGCCTCGACTACACCAAGGGCATCCTGGAGCGCTTCCAGGCGGTCGAGAGCATGCTTGAGATGCATCCTGGCATGGTCGGCAAGTTCAGCTTCGTGCAGATCGCCGCGCCGAGCCGCTCGGACCTCGAGGAGTACATGAACTTCGAGCAGCGCGTGCGCAAGTTGGCCGCGCGCGTCAACGACCGCTTCGGCAGCGACGGCTACCTGCCGATCATCCTGAAGATCGAGCACCACGAGCAGAGCGAGCTGCAGCGCTACTTCCGCGCCTGCGAGGTCTGCATGGTGACCAGCCTGCACGACGGCATGAACCTGGTGGCCAAGGAATTCATCGCCGCGCGCGACGACGAACGCGGCGCGCTGGTGCTGAGCCAGTTCACCGGCGCCGCCCGCGAGCTGCACGAGGCGCTGATCATCAACCCGTACCATATCGAACAGGGCGCCGAGGCGCTGTACCGCGGCCTGACGATGCCGCCGGTCGAGCAGCGCGAACGGATGCGCAGCATGCGCGACCGCGTGCGCCGCTTCAACGTCTACCGTTGGGCCGGCCACATGCTGCTCGACGCCGCCCGTCTGCGCAAACGCGAAAAAGTGATGCAGAAGATCCGTTCCCACAGCCGCGGCAACCTGCGCCGGGTAGGTTAAAGATAAAGATGATGACACTAGAAAAAAATCCGGCAAACGATAATCCGCTCGCCGACGGGCAAGCCTTCCTGCTGGGCGACTGGCCAGATTGCAGCCTGTTCCTCGACTTCGACGGCACGCTGGTCGACCTGGCCGACACCCCCGACACGGTGGTGGTCGCGCCCGGCCTGGTACAGGCGCTGGCCACGCTGCGCGACAGGCTGGGCGGCCGCCTGGCCATCGTCAGCGGCCGCCCGATCGAGCA
>DATMSN010000376.1:0-2370 GCA_035565375.1 Duganella sp.
GCGCCGAGCGCGTCGCCGGCGGCCAGGGCGCGGGCGGAGGCGGCAATCAGGGAATCCATGGCGCGAGGCTACACCGGCGCCAACGCCGTTCGAGTTCTTCGCTCGCAACCGCCCGTGCTCTGCCTGAACCAAGGAACGGGTCCAAAGCGCCCCGGCTGTTGCTAACCGGGACGATCGGCTCCTCCCGGTTCCTCCGGCACAATGACGCTCTCCGACGGCGCGAGGCGGGCGTACTGGGGCATGTAGTCCCGGACCAGCGTTGCGACCAGCTCGGCCTGCAACAGGTCTTTCGAACGCTTGAGGGGATCTCGGTTCGGATATTTCGCCAACGCCCGCTTGACGTCGATGAAATCCAGGGGATGCATGGTGTTCATGAGCGCCATCTCACCGGTCGTGGAGACCACCATCTGGCTGAACCGCGGGGAATTCAGGATCCTCTCACCCGTGGAAGCCTGAACCGCCCAGATGTCGTCTTCGTCATCGCTCATGCGCAGTGGATGCGGATCACCATCCTTGGCGACACGGCGAATGACATCGACCTCGAACCCGGTCGCGTTGCGCGCAGTTTCCTTTTGATCCTCGAGGCGCTCGAAAGACTTGTCGGCCTTGCGAAGAAGGCCGAGCAGCGACAGCTCCGATTCCTTCATGCGGGAGAAAAAGGCCAGAGGCTTGCGCGTATCAAACAAGAGATCGATGTCGCGAGTCGCCATGGCCTGAGGCACGAATCTCACGCCACACGCGCTTTCATAGGCGTACAGGGCGTGTGTGCCGACCACTGTGAAATGCTCCGATATCCCAGCTTTGTCCAGGACGTTCAGGACGTCGACAACCACGGGGGGGACACGGCCGACGCGCAGCGCGCGATTCAGACGACGCTGCTCTTCGAATGTTTTTTCGATGGACGCCAGTCGATCGGCCAAAGCGGCCTTCCGCCGGGTGAAAGCCTGAAAGATCTCGGCGGTCGCTTCGCTTTCGGGTCCCAATGATCTGTGGGTGCCCTTGACGGAAGTACGGATCAGATACCGATGACCCGAGATCTCGCGCCAGATCATCCCGCCTCGGAATTGCGAGGCCTCCTGCCTCAAGCGCCGGAGTTCCGCAAAGACGCTCTCCGCGTCGATGTACTGCCGCTTCTGGCTTTCGCTGTTCTCGAGGATGTCCGACATTTCACTATTTTCCTGGAATTCTCACTTTTATGGTGAAAATTCTGGAGGCGAGCCCGCTGCGCTTCTTTTTATGAAGCCTGGCTTCACAAGGCATGCAATATTCGCCACTGTTTCTTTTTGAAGCTTGTTCCTACAGTCGCCTCCAGCGCCAGCCGGCGCCACCCACCCCAAGAAGAACGGACCCCACCATGAGCGCGCTCAACGTCAACGGCCGCGACCACGCGGTCGACGCCGATCCCGGCACCCCCATCCTCTGGGCCCTGCGTGACACGCTGGGCATGACCGGCACCAAGTTCGGCTGCGGTGCAGCGCTGTGCGGCGCCTGCACTGTGCACCTGGACGGCCAGGCCATCCGCTCGTGCATCACGCCCATCTCGGCCGCCGAGGGCAAGAAGATCGTCACCATCGAAGCCGCCACCGACGGCAGCGATCCGGTCGGCGCCGCCGTGCATGCAGCCTGGGTCAGGCACGATGTGGCGCAGTGCGGCTACTGCCAGAGCGGCCAGATCATGAGCGCCACGGCCTTCCTCAAGTCGCAGCCCCAGGGCAAGCAGCCCACGGCGGCCGAGATCGATGCCGCCATGGCCGGCAACATCTGCCGCTGCGGCACCTACGCCCGCATCCGCGCCGCGGTGGCCGATGCCGCCAAATCCCTGGCCTGAAGGAGCATCCGCCATGTTGCCCACCCCTGTCGATTCCAACGAACTGCCGCGCATCCTGCAGCGCCTGATGGCCGCCAGCCAACCACAACCTGAGGACACCGCCGCGCTGCCGCGCCGCAGCTTCCTGAAGCTGGCCGGCGTCGGCGGCCTCGCGCTCGGCGCCTTTCCCCACATGGCCATGGCGCAGGCCACCGGCAAGCAAGCGGCGGCCAGCGCCCTGAAGCCGACGCAGCAGCCCTCGGCCTTCGTGCAGATCGCGCCCAACGGCGAAGTCACCGTGACCCACAACCGCCTCGAATTCGGCCAGGGGGTGCAGACCGGCCTGCCGATGATCCTGGCCGAGGAGCTCGACGCCGACTGGAGCCTGGTGCGCAGCAAGAGCGGCACCAACGACCCCGCCTACCACGACCCGGTTTTCGGCATGCACCTGACCGGCGGCTCCAATTCGATCAAGAACAGCTTCACACAGTACCGCGAGCTCGGCGCGCGCGCCCGCGCCATGCTGCTGTCGGCCGCCGCGGCGCGTTGGAACGTCGACGTGG
>DATMSN010000377.1:0-4143 GCA_035565375.1 Duganella sp.
GGGGGGCGTGAAAATGGGGGCGGAGGTCGTCATGGCGCGCTCAGTTGGAGGAGGCCATCAGGCCGGCGCGCAGCGCGTCGAGCTGCTGCTTCATGCCGACCACTTCGTCCAGCGTGCACTTGGTCGCTTGCAGGATGGCCGGCGGCAGCTTGGCCGCCTCGTGGCGCAGCGCGTCGCCCTGCGGCGTGAGCGTGATGATGACCTGGCGCTCGTCGTTGGCGGCGCGGGTGCGGGTCAGCAATTGGGCCTGCTCCATGCGCTTGAGTAGCGGCGTCAGCGTGGCCGAGTCGAGGAACAGGCGTTCGCCCACCTCCGACACGGTCAGTTCGTTTTTCTCCCACAGCACCATCATGACGAGGTATTGGGAATAGGTCAGCCCCAGGCCGCGCAACAGCTTGCGATAGATCTTACTCATCGCCAGCGACGTCGAATACAGCGCGAAGCACAGCTGCCCGTCCAGCTGCGGCACGGCGGCGGCCGCCGTGTCGTCGGGTTGTGGTTTGATGTTCATACCACCATTATGGGTAGTGCGCTATACAATTGCAAGCGATGGCCCCGAAAAATATTTGGCGACAGATTTGGCTGATCATCCGGGCGCCACTCAGTTATGATTGGGGTGAGACGCGGCGCGCAGATGCAAGTAACAGGCGTTGTATAGGACTAATCCGGGGGAGTAGCGGTACATGAACGTCAAAAAGGCCATCGTGCTGATCGTCGACGGGGCTTCGGACAATCTGATCGAGATGAATCGGCTGTTGCAGAAACAGTACGAAATCCGGCTGGCCAACAGCGGCCGCGCGGCGCTGTCGGTGATGCAGCAGGTGCCGCGCCCGCATCTGGTTGTGCTGGACACGGCGCTGCCGGACATCGACGGCTACGCCGTCTGCCAGCAGCTCAAGTCGAACCCGGACACCGCCGACATCCCGGTGATCTTCCTGCAGGCCGGGGGCGAGCGCGACGAGGAGCGCGCGCTGATGGAGGGCGGCGCCGACGTCGTCGCCAAGCCGGTGCTCGGCGACGTGCTGCGCGCGCGGGTCGACACCCACCTGCAACTGCGCCACGCGCGCGAGCTGCTCAAGCAGCAGCGCAACCTGCTCGAACACGTGGTCGAGGAGGTCACGCTGGAGTTGAGCCAGATGCTCGACGCGATGATCTGGGCGCTGGCGTCGCTGGCCGAGACGCGCGAATACGAAACCCCCAACCATTTGCGCCGGGTGCAGCATTACGTGGTCGCGCTGGCGCGCCAGCTGCAGGGCCACAAGCGCTTTTCCGGGGAGCTCAGCGACGCCAACATCAAGTCGCTGTACAAGGCGGCGCCGCTGCACGACATCGGCAAGGTGTCGATCCCGGACGCCATCCTGCTCAAGCCGGGCCACCTGACCGAGGCCGAATTCGCCGTCATGAAGATGCACACGGTGTACGGGCGCGACGCCATCGTCAACGTCGAAAACCATCTCGGCTACACCAACACCTTCCTGCGCTACGCGCGCGAGATCACCTACTCGCACCAGGAGAAGTACGACGGCTCGGGCTATCCGGAAGGCCTGGCCGGCGAGGCGATACCGATGTCGGCCCGGCTCATGGCGGTGGCCGACGTCTACGACGCGCTCATTTCCAAGCGCGTCTACAAGCCGGCCTTCACCCACGAAACGGCGATGGAGATGATACGGCAGGCCAGCGGCGAGCATTTCGATCCGGACGTGGTGGACGCGATGCTGACCGCCGAGGAGGAATTCATGGCCATCGCCGAGCGTTACAGCGACAGTCCCGGCGACGAAGGCGGCGACATCCTGCCGTTCGTCGCCACCTGACCCTTCGCCGCCATGCGCACGCGCGGCCTGCTGGCCTTCGTCATCGGCATCTGCGTGACGATCGCCACCTGTTATGTGGTGGCCACCGAGCAGCGCGCGCAGGTGCGGGCCAACTTCCAGCGCGACGCCGACAAGGTCACGCGCGACACCGAGGTGCGGCTGCAGACCTATTTCGACATGCTGCTCAGTATCAAGGGGATGTACGCGCTTGGCGACCGCATCGACCGCGCCGGCTTCAACCGCTTCATCCAGGAGCTCGAGCTGGACCGGCGCTATCCCGGCTTCCAGGCGATCCAGTTCGTGCGGGTGGTGCCGGAGGAGCAACTGGCCGCCTTCACCGGGTCGGTGCGGCGCGACGCCAGCGTCGATCCGCGCGGCTATCCGGATTTCCACATCCACCCGGCCAGCCGCCGTCCGCTGCACTACATCATCGAATACACCGAGCCGCTCAAGGGCAACGAGAACGCCTTCGGCCTCGATCTGGCGGCGCTGCCGCCGCATCTGAAATCGCTGGAGATCGCGCGCGACAGCGGCGACATCGTCGCCACCGAGCGCATCACGCTGGTGCAGGACTCCAGCGGCGAACCGGGTTTCGTGGCGCGCGCGCCGGTCTACCGCAACGGCATGCCGCTGCGGACGGCCGAGGAGCGCCGCGCGGCGCTGGTGGGATTCGTCGCCATCGTCTTCCGCGTCAACACGCTGATGCGCGAAGTGATCGACGCGCCCCTGCTCCGGCATCTGCAGGTGCGCATCGAGGACAGCGGCTACGGCGGCAACGCCATGCCGCCCGCCGCCAGCGACACGCTGCTCTACGACAGCGACGGCAAGGTCGGTCCCGGCCGGCCGGCGAACCTGCTGCCGGTCGACCTGAGCGCGCTCAAGGTGCTGCCGGTCGGCCACCGGCGCTGGCTGATACGCTTCCAGGGCCACGAGGGATCGCGTTACGGCAGCTCGTCGATGCCGGTGCTGCTGATCGGCGTGGCGGGCTTGATCATCAGCGCGCTGATCGCGGCGCTGCTGGTGTCGGCGCGGCGCCTGACCTACACCAAGCACGGACTGGAACACAGCCTGGCGGAGCTGGAGCGGCAAAAGAGCAACGTGGAGCAGGCGCGCAGCGACCTGGCGTCGGTGGTGCAGACGCTCAAGCAGGCGCAGACCAACCTGGTGACGTCGGAGAAAATGGCGGCGTTGGGCGCGCTGGTGGCCGGCGTCGCGCACGAACTCAATACGCCGATCGGCAACAGCCTGCTGACGGCCAGCGCGCTGAGCGACATGGTGTGCGATTTCGAGCGGCGTCTGGCGTCCGACGGCGGCCTGAAACGCTCGGCGCTGGAAGCGCATCTGGCCGAGGCGCGCAAGGCGTGCGACATCATGAACACCTCGCTGACGCGGGCGGCCGATCTGATCACGTCGTTCAAGCAGGTGGCGGTGGACCAGGCCAGCGGCCAGCGGCGCAGGTTCCGCCTGGAGGACGTGGTGCGCGACACGCTGGCGACCTACGCGACGCAGTTGCGGCGGCGCGTGTGCGAGGTCAGCGTCGATGTGCCGGCCGATCTGGAGTTCGACTCCTATCCGGGGAGCTTGAGCCAGGTGCTGAGCAACTTGATCGGCAACGCGCTGTTGCATGGCTTCGACGGGCGGGAATGCGGCGCGATCAATATCACGGCGCGGCGCAGCAGGGAGGATACGGTCACGCTGGAGTTCCGCGACGACGGGGTGGGCATGACGCCGGGCACGCTGCACAAGATCTTCGATCCGTTCTTCACCACCAAGCTGGGGCAGGGCGGCTCGGGGCTGGGGATGAATATTGTTTATAACATCGTCACCGGCGTGCTGCGGGGGGCGATCAGGGTGGAGGCGGAGGCCGGCAAGGGCACGTGCGTGACGTTGGAGTTGCCGCAGTGCGCGCCGGGAGACCCGCCGCCGCAGCTTTAACCCCGGTAACTCCGGGGTCAGGTCCACCAATGCTACACGTGCTGATCCGTTTAATGATACATAAGGGGTGTAGCGACGGGTTCGTGTAGCAATGGTGGACCTGACCCCGGATTTTGACCCCGGACTAGTTGTAGCGCTCGCGCAGCAGCGCCAGCATCGCCACGTTCAGCTCCCACGCGTTCGATACCTCCTTCTGCGTGTAGGGCAGCGTTTGCGTGTACGGCACCGGGCCGAATTCCGGCGTCAGCGTCATGCGCGCGGCGCCGTCCGCGCGCCGCAGCCGCAGCACCTCGTCCCACCACGATAAATGCGCTTCCAGCGCCGCCCGCGCTTCCGGCGCGCGGAAGTCCGCTACCTGCGGCCCTTGCGGATGGCCGACCCGCGCGTGGATGTGACG
>DATMSN010000378.1:0-3916 GCA_035565375.1 Duganella sp.
AATTCGCGGCCAGCCTGGCGCGCGCCTTCGCGCTGCGGCCGGAACTGGCCACGCTGGCCGGCGACGACACCATCGTCTGCCGCTGCGAGGACGTCTGCCATGGAGAACTGCGCACGCACACAACATGGCGCTGCGCCAAGCTGCAGACGCGCTGCGGCATGGGCCCGTGCCAGGGCCGCATCTGCGGCGGCGCCACCGAAGTGCTGTACGGCTGGCGTCCCGACGCGGTGCGCATGCCGATCTCGCCGGCGCGGATCGACACCCTCATCGCCTGATTCACTCCGTGATTATGACCAGTTAGTTGCGCTTGGCGATCGAGGTGCGCAGCACCAGCTGCGGTTCGATCGTCGTGTCCGACGTGGCCTTGCCGTCGATGGCGGCGATCAGCTTTTCCATCGCGGCGATGCCCATGCGCTCGCTTTGCAGGTCGACCGTCGTCAGCGCCGGCGACGTGTATTGGCCGTACTGGATGTTGTCGAAACCGGCCACCGAGATGTCGGCCGGCAGATTGAAGCCCAACGTCTGCGCCGCTTTCATGAAGCCGAGCGCGATCAGGTCGTTGTAGCAGATCAGCGCGTCCGGATGCTCGCCGCCCAGCATGATCGCCGAGCACAGGCGCTCCCCTTCGGCCGACGTCGGCGCGCCGCCCTCGTAGACCGTCAACTCCTGCCCATACCCCTTCAGGCAGTCGGCGATCGCGCCCAACCGCTCCTCGTCGCGCCGCGACCGCGGGAAGCGCAGGTAGGCGATCCGCTTGTGCCCCAGCGCGACCAGGTGCCGCACCAGCATGCCGGCGCCGCGATGGTCGTCGCTGCTGACCCAAGGCAGGTTCAGCCGCGCCGGGCGGCCGAAGTACACCAGCGGCTTGCCCAGGTCCATGACCCAGTCCATTTCCGATTCGAGCATGCGCGAGAAGATGATCAAGCCGTCCACGCGCCGGCTCAGCGCCTCCAGCAACGGCCGCTCGCGGTCGGGATTTTCCTCGGTGTCGACCAGCAGCAGCGTGTAGCCGTGCGCCAGCGCGACCCGGTTGGCGCCCTTGACGATGCTGGTGAAGTGCGGATTGCCCACGTCCAGCACCGACAGCCCGATGCTCTTGGTGCGGCCGGTGATCATCGATTGGGCCAGCGGGTTGGAGCGGTAGCCCAGGCGCGCGATGACTTCCTTGATCGTCGCCTCGACCGCCGGCGAGAAGCGCTGCGCGCCGTTGACGAACTTGGAGACGGTGGCCGTCGAAACACCGGCCGCCGCCGCCACGTCGCGTATGGTTGCTACGTTTTTTTTCATGATCGGGCTGTGGGTTGGCATGGCCGCCAACGTCGTTCACTCCGGCGCGGCGCCAAAGCGACGATCTTATCACGCCGGCCCGCCGTCCCCGGGCCGAACCAGCCCCGCCTACAGGTCCGTGATTTCCTTGTGGCGCGGCACCAGCGCCTTCATCACGCACCACGCCACCAGATAGGCCAGCGCGCAGATGGCGAACATGATCATGTAGCCGGTGTGGATGTCGTTGACCGATTTGTAGTAGTCGAACACCCAGCCGCCCAACTTGGTCAGCGCCACGCCGCCGATGCCGCCGGCCATGCCGCCGATGCCGATCACCGAGGCGACCGATTTTTGCGGGAACATGTCCGACACGGTGGTGAAGATGTTGGCCGACCAGGCCTGGTGCGCCGAGGCGCCCACGCCGATCAGCAGCACCGGCACCCAGAAGCTGATCGCGCCGAGCGGTTGCGCCAGCAGCACCACCAGCGGGAAGAAGGCGATCACCAGCATGGCCTTCATGCGGCCGTCGTACGGGGCGTAACCGCGCGACATGAAGTAGCTCGGGAACCAGCCGCCGCCGATCGAGCCGATCATCGTCATGCTGTACAACACGGCCAGCGGCACGATGATGGCGTCGCCCTTCATGCCGTATTGGGCCGACAGATAGGTCGGCAGCCAGAACAGGAAGAACCACCAGACGCCGTCGGTCATGAACTTGCCGAAGGCGAAGGCCCAGGTCTGGCGGTATTTGAGCAACTGGAACCACGAGACCTTCTTGGCGGCGGCCGACGCCTGCTCCGCCTTCTCGACCGGTTGCACGGTGTCGCTGCGGATGTAGGCCAGTTCGGCCTTCGACAGGCGCGCCTGCTGCTCCGGCTTCTCGTACAGCCAGAGCCAGACGCTCATCCAGATGAAGCCGAGCATGCCGATCATGATGAAGGCCGACTGCCAGCCCCAGATCGCGGCGATCACCGGCACCGTGATCGGCGCCAGGATCGCGCCGACGTTGGCGCCGGAGTTGAAGATGCCGGTGGCGAAGGAGCGTTCCTTCTTCGGGAAGTATTCGGCGGTGGCCTTGATCGCGGCCGGGAAGTTGCCCGCCTCGCCGACCGCCAGCACCGCGCGCGAAATCATGAAGCCGACGATCGACGGCACCAGCACCACGCCGAAGGCGGCGCCGATGACGGCCACGCCCTCGCCCATCGGCACCGAGAACGCGTGCAGGATGGCGCCGAGCGACCAGATGACGATCGCCACCACGTACGCGGTCTTGGTGCCGATCTTGTCGACCACGCGGCCGGCGAACAGCATCGAGACCGCGTAGACGAACTGGAAGGCGGCGGCGATGTTGGCGTAGTCGGTGTTGGTCCAGCCGAATTCCTTGGACAGGTCGGGCGCCAGCAAGCTCAATACCTGGCGGTCCAGGTAGTTGACGGTGGTGGCAAAAAACAACAGTGCACAGATGGTCCATCGGTATTTACCGACGGCTTGGCCCACCACGTGCGGAGTTACTGGCTCGCTCAGGTTCATGGCATCACTTATGTTTTGGTTTTTGGTGATGATCTCTCGGTCTCCACGAGATCACTTTAGTCGTATGTCATCGTACAACTATAAAACTTGATAAGCAAGCACAAAGATGGGGAAACCCGCCGCCCACGTGCCGGGGGCGTACCCTTGGGGGTACGACCCCATGTGGCCGCAGTGCGGGTTGAACGTCGCCAACCAGCGATGTTGTAGGACGACCTCAGGCCGGCTGCGCGCCCCGCGCGTCGCCGGTCTTGACCAGCAGCAGCGCGACCAGACTGATCAACGCCGCGCCCGACAAATAGTAGCCGACGTACTGCAGGCCGTAGTTGGTCGCCAGCCAGGTGGCGATGTACGGCGCCAGCGAGGCGCCGAGGATGCCGGCCAGGTTGAACGTCAGCGAGGCGCCGGTGTAGCGCACCTCGGGCGGGAACAGTTCCGACAGCATGGTGCCCAGCGGGCCGTACGTCATGCCCATCAGCCCCAGCCCGACCGACAGGAACACGGTGATTTGCACCACGCTGCCCGAGCCGAACAGCGGCGCCAGCGCCAGCCCGAACGCGGCGATCGCGGCCGAGACCCAGATCAGGGTCGTGCGGCGGCCGTAGCGGTCGGCCCACAGCGCGGCGAGCGGGATGGTCAGGCCGAAGAACAGCACGGCGATCAGCTGCTGGATCAGGAAGTCCTTGCGCGTGAACTTGAGCGCCGTGGTGCCCCAGCTGAGCGCGAACACCGTCATCAGGTAGAACAGCACGAAGGTGGCCAGCGCGATCAGCGTGCCCAGCACCAGCACGCGGCGGTGGTCGCGCAGCACGGTCAGCGCCGGCACCTTGACGCGCTCGTTCTTGTCGAGCACCTTCTGGAAGTCCGGCGTCTCGTGGATTTTCAGGCGGATGTACAGGCCGACCACCACCAGCAGCGAACTGGCCAGGAACGGGACGCGCCAGCCGTAGCTGAAGAATTCGGCGTCGGTCAGGGTTTCGCTCAGCAGCAGGAAGATGCCGCCCGACAGGAAGAAGCCGATCGGCGCGCCCAGCTGCGGGAACATGCCGTACCAGGCACGTTTGCCCGGCGGCGCGTTCTCGGTCGCCAGCAGCACCGCGCCGCCCCACTCGCCGCCCAGGCC
>DATMSN010000379.1:0-4006 GCA_035565375.1 Duganella sp.
GCAGCGCGAGCTGCAGCAGCTCGAAGGCCTCGCGCGGCTGCCCGTCCTTTTCCAGCACGCGGATGGCGCGCGCGCGGGCGCCCGGATAGTGGCAGCCCGCGTAGAGCGCGTGCGCGGCCTTCCAGTCGGCCATCTTTTCCAGATGCTGGGCGATGGTGAAGGTCAGCTTGTCGCGGCGGCTGCGCAGCCATTCGTTATCTTCCGCGCACGGCGGCAGGTCGCGGATCACGTCGGCCGGATCGTCGCCGTCGACGAAGCGCTCGTGGCACCGGTGCAGCAGGAGGAAATCGTCGATGTCGCGGCGGCTGCGGAAGCCGCGCGCGGCCGGCGAAAACGCCACCTTTTCGTATTGGTAGATGCCCAGGTCCGACAGCACGAACTCGGTCCAGTCCTGATGATAGTTGCCGAAGAAGATAAGGCGCAGGCGGTCGCACAGCTGCTGCGTCAGGTTGCTGTAGGCGTGGTCGCCGGAACCCTGATACCAGTTGGAAAAGCGGTGCTGGCCGTCATACTGTTCGCGCAGCGCCTCGAGCTGCTCGGCCTTGCGCAACTGCCGCAAGTGCGGCGTCATTTGGAAGATCTTGCCGATCTCGGGTTTTTGCAGCAGATCGAACAGCTGTTGCAGGTCCAACAGCGGATCCTCCTCGATCAGGCCCAGCTCCGCCAGCGGGCGGGCGGCCTCGTGCGCGCTACCGATTTCGGCGTACGCCAGCTTACTCGCCCGAAACAACGTCCCCTTGCGCATGACCATGCGCACCAGCAGCGCGCGCGACGCCTGGGGCAGGGTGGGGAAGGCGGAGATGAAATCGCGTTCCTCGGTGGTGAGCAGATCGTCGTAGCGGTCGCCGATCCACGCCAGCACCTGATGGAAGTTATCCAGGTAATAAAACGCGTTGTCGAGAACTTTGATCATTGCGGGGGAAGCGGAAGCGAGGAGGGCGATAAACTGTATTTATATACAGTGTATCGCGTTCGGCGCCGCTTGCCCAGCAAAATCAACTCCGGGGTCAGGTCCACCATTTCTACACAAGCCCGGCCTTACGCCGCCTTACGGCGCAGCTCGTGTAGAAATGGTGGACCTGACCCCGGATCTGATCAGGGTTGTTTGGCGGCGGGGGTGTTTTTTTCCACCAGTTCGCTGGCTTTGGCGATTTGCGCTTCGACCGCCTGCACCGCCTGCTTGGTGGCCTTGGTCACCTGCTCGTAGCCGCTGAAGGCGTTGTCGATGGCGGTTTTGACGATCTGCACCGCGTTCTCCGAGCCCGGACGCACGTTCTTCGTGACGTCGTAGATCAGCGCGCTCAGATTGCTCTTGGCCTCGGCCACGTGGGCGTCGGCCGCGCGCGTGAACTCTTCGCGGATCTCGGCGATGATCACCCCCAGCTGCTGGTTGTAGGCGTTGGCGCCGGCCACGCCGGGCTGCAGTTTGGCGGCGGCCAGGCTCATCGCCGCCTTCGGATCGGCCGCCTGGCTCATTTCCTTGCCGGTGGCCAGGCCGTCCTCCAACTGCGACTTGGCGGTGGCCATGTTCAGCGCCACCACCTGCTCGACGCCTTGCACCGCTTTGTTGGTCAGCGCGTTAAATGTTTCAAGTTGGAATTCAAACAGGGCTTTTGTCGCGTTGGCAAATTGCTCGGGATTCGTAAACATACAGTCTCCTCATTATGATGATGGTATGTAATGCCCCGGGGTGCTCCCGTGTTGTTGTGGGTCCATTATTTAGCAAGAACTAACTTTTCGCAACGGCTATCTTTGAACGGGCCGCGCGCCTTTTCCCAGCCGGGGCCGAGCGGCGTTTGCGAGCACGCCAGCTTGCCGTCGAGCTTGCTGCGCCATTGCCACCACGGCGCCGGTCCGGCGGCGAGCTGGGCGCTGCACAGCGTCAGTGTCAACAGGGCGGCGGCCCGGGTATTGATATGTCTCATGCTTTGAGCGTACAGCAAAACGGCGCCCGTGGCGATGCGTGTCGATGTGACATCATAGCGGCGCCACCTTCGGCAGCCGCAGCGTGAAGCGCGCGCCTTCGCCTTCGGTGCTGGCGGCGTCGATGCGCCCGCCCAGCACGCCCGTGACGATGTTGTGGGTGATGTACAGGCCCAGTCCGGAGCCGCCCGAGCCGAGCCGCGTGGTGAAGAAGGGGTCGTAGATGCGCGGCAGGTTGGCCGCCGGAATGCCGGCGCCCGTGTCGGCGACTTCGATGATGACCTCGCCGTTGCCGCCGTCGCGGGCCGACAGCGTGATCGTGCCCGACGTGCGGCCGTCGAAGCCGTGCACGATGCTGTTTTCGATCAGGTTGTGCAGCGCCTGGCTCAGCGGCCCGGGATAGCTGTCCATTTCCAGCATGTGGTCGACCTCCTCCTCCAAGGTCAGCCCGTGCTGGCGCAGGTCGGCGTCGAGCGGTTGCAGCAGTTGCGCGATCGGGTCGCCCAGCACGAAGCGGGCGCGCTGCGAGCTGGCGCTGTCGACGGCGATGTGCTTGAAGCTGGCCACCAGCGCGGCCGCGCGCCGCAGGTTGCGCAGCACCACCTCGTCGGCGCTGGCCGCCTCTTGCACATAGCTCTCCAGCGCCGAGCGGCGCAGTCCGCCTTCCATGTCGCGCCGCAATTCCGCCGTGCGCTCGCTCATGCTGCTGGCCATCACCAGGCTGTTGCCGATCGGCGTGTTGAGCTCGTGCGCCACGCCCGCCACCAGCGCGCCCAGCGCCGCCAGCTTGTCGCGCCGCACCAGCTCCTCCTGCGTCATGCTCAGGTTGTCGAGCGCGGTGCTCAGTTCTTCGTTGATGTGTTCGGCTTCCTCCTTGGCTTGCCGCAGTTCGGCCGTGCGCGCCGCCACCAGCTCCTCCAGGTGTTCGCGGTGGCGCCGCAACTCCTCCTCGCGGCGGGTGCGCACGATGGCGATGCCGGCGATGTAGGTGGCCGCGCCGATCAGGTTCAGATCCTCGTCGCTCGGCGCGCGCACCTCGCGGTAATACATCGCGAACGAACCGAGCACGGTGTCGCTGTCGAGCATGATCGGCATCGACCAGCACGCCCGCAGGCCGTATTGCGCGGCCGCCTCCCGGTAGCCGTCCCACAGCGGATCGTTCATGATGTCGGCCACCACCACCGTTTGCTTGCGGTAGATGGCGGTGCCGCAGGAACCGGCGGCCGGGCCGATCGGCAGGCCGTCGAGGGCGGCCAGGTACCCCGGCGGCATGCTCGGGCCGGCGCCGACCTGGACGCTGACGCCGTCCGGCGCCAGCAGCATCACGGTGCACAGCACGTTCTCGGACTGCGATTCGATCAGCAGCATCAGGCGGTCGAGGATCTCGGCGAGCGGGGCGGCGCGCGCGATCATCTCCAGCAAACGGTTCTTGCCGTCGCGCAGGGCGTCGGCCAGCTTGCGCCGCGTGACGTCGACCACCCGCACGTGCATCAGCCGGTGCGGCCCGGAGTTCAGCGGCACCATCCGCAGTTCGCAACACAGCGCGTGGCCCGAGCTGTGGCGCATGGTCAGCTCGAAGACCTGCACGCCGCCGGCCATCACCTCGTCGACATGCCCGGCGAACACTTGTGGCGACGGGCGTCCGTCCGGCTGCGAGGGCGGGCACAGCGCTGGGAAACGCGTTTGCACCAGTTCCGTTTCGGTCAGTCCGAACAGTTCGCGCGCGCGGCGGTTGGCGTCCAACACGCGGTAGCTGCCGCGCTGCAGCAGCAGGATGGCGTCCGGCGAGCCCGACAGCATGCTGTGGTAGTTGACCTCCAGCGTGGCCATCGCCGGCAGATCGGCCTCGACCGGCGCGGCGGGGATGGCCTTCAGCCGCAGCAGGATGTTTTCGGCCAGGTCGTCGGCGTGCAAGCCGAGCGGCAGATAGGCGGCGGCGCCGACCTCCCGCGCGCGCTCGCGCTCTTCCTGGCTGGGCGAGTTCGACAGAATATAGATGGGCAAATCCGTGCCGCATACCTGATGCAGCCGCTGGCACAGTTCCAGGCCCGCGCTGCCGGCCAGGGCCGCGTCCAGCACGACC
>DATMSN010000380.1:0-4662 GCA_035565375.1 Duganella sp.
ATTCACCATCGACGTCGCGCTGCCCGAGGCCGGCAACTACGACCTGCTGGGCTCGGAACAGGTGGCGGCGGCGCCGCGTCATCTGATGAGCTGCTTCATCGCCGACGGCGAGGCCAAGGTGGCGGCGCTGCCGGTGGCGCCGGCCGCCGCCGTCAAAGGATGAGTTCCCCAAACGCCGGCCCCGGCGTGACAATGTGTGACTAATTAGCCGCTTTCGAACATTGCCAAGTGGAAATGTCACACGGAAGGACTATACTGTAGTCAATCAACAGGCCAACTAAACCGAGACATTGGAGTGCGCATCATGACGAGCGATTATCCGCCCCTAATCGCCGACGACGACTACCCCGACCCCAGCCCGGAGGAATTGGGCATAGGCGAGCTGCTGGCCGAAGCGCCGGAGCCGTTCCATGATCTGCTGGCGCCGCCGGCCGAGCCGCTCGACGACCTGCTGCCGCTGTTGCCGCAACGCGGCAGCGCGCCGCAGACCTGGGTGGTGACGGTGGCCGACGCCAAATACCACTGGTACGACCTGGTGGCCGGCTTCCCCGAGCGGCCCGACATCCGCGACCCGGTCGGGCGCCAGCTGCGCCGCATGCAGTTCGACCTCGAGGCGACGATGGAGAAGCGGCTGATCTATTTCGCCGTCAACCGCCCGCGCGTGCGCTTCGACGTGGCCGGCAAAACCAGCTGGGGCTTCTTCTCGCTCAAGCTGACGGTGCCGATCGTCGTCGGCGTCGAGGAAAAGCGCGACAACATCACGATCGAGCTGACGGTGCCGTTCGCGGCCACGCTCAAGAAGCCGTCGGTGACCATGACCGACCGCTTCCTCACGCTCAACTGGGGCGGCCTGGTCGAGGCGCTGTCGATCCACGACGTGCTGCAACAGTACGAGAACCATCTGCAGTTCCACAGCAGAGTGCAATACGTCGGCCAAACCAAGGACGCCGCCGGCCGGCTGGCGCGCGGGCGCCTGGCCGCCGTCCAGAAGATCCATCAGCTCAACAACGACAGCAACGACATGCTGCTGCTGATCCAGCGCATGAACGTCGAGGTGCTGTCCGACGACGGCGACCCGGCCGAGCTGCCGGTCAACGAGAACGCGGTGGCCGCCGACATCCTGCTCAAGGACCGCGTCGACATCATCGAGTGCGCGCTGATCCGCTACTTCGAGGGCCCGCAGATGCACGGGCGCAGCGACAAGGAGGCGGAGGTGCGCAAGCAGCGGGTGCGCGAAGTGCACGCCGCCAACCACCTCGAACACTTCCGCATCGACCTGCGGCTCGAGGACGCCGGGCCGTACCAGGACCTGTTCTCGCGCGAGGTGCCGGTCTCGCGCGGCCACATCATCGACTGCACCATCGTCGACGGCGACGTCATCGTCACGCGCGTGCCCGAGCCCGCCAAAGTCGACAAGGCGAAGTAGTCACACCGCCGCCAGCGCCTGCTCCAGGTCGGCCAGCAGATCGTCGATGTGCTCGATGCCGACCGACAGGCGCACGGTGTCGACCGTCACGCCGGCCTTGGCCAGTTCCTCCCCGTTGAGCTGGCGGTGCGTGGTCGAGGCCGGATGGCAGGCCAGCGATTTGGCGTCGCCGATGTTGACCAGGCGCGTAAACAATTGCAGCGCGTCCTGGAAGCGCGCCCCGCCCTCGACCCCGCCCTCGACGCCGAAGGTGAGCACGCCGGACGGCCTGCCGCCCAGGTACTTGAGCGCGAGCGCGTGGTCGCGATGGCGCTCCAGTCCGGCGTAATTGACCCATTTGACCTTGGCGTGGCCGTCGAGGAACTGCGCCACCCGGCGCGTGTTGTCGACGATGCGCTCCATGCGCAGCGCCAGGGTCTCGATGCCCTGCAGGATCAGGAAGGCGTTGAACGGGGAAATGGCCGCGCCGGTGTTGCGCAGCGGGACCACGCGCGCGCGGCCGATGTAGGCGGCCGGCCCCAGCGCCTCGGTGTAGACCACGCCGTGGTACGAGACGTCCGGCTCGTTGAGCCGCCTGAAGCGCTGCTGGTGCTCGGCCCACGGGAATTTGCCGGAGTCGACGATGGCGCCGCCGATCGAGTTGCCGTGTCCGCCCAGATACTTGGTCAGCGAGTGGACCACGATGTCGGCGCCGTGCTCGAACGGGCGCAGCAGGTAGGGCGTGGCGACGGTGTTGTCGACGATCAGCGGCACGCCGTGCTTGTGGGCGATGGCGGCGATCTGTTCGATGTCGGTGATGTTGCCCAGCGGGTTGCCGATCGATTCGATGAACACGGCCTTGGTGCGCGCGTCGATCAAGCCCTCGAACGAGGCCGGGTCGCGGGCGTCGGCGAAGCGGGTGTCGATGCCGAACTGCGGCAGCGTGTGCGCGAACAGGTTGTAGGTGCCGCCGTACAAGGTGGCGGCCGAGACGATGTTGTCGCCCGCCTCGGCGATGGTCTGGATCGCGTACGTGACGGCGGCCTGGCCGGACGCCAGCGCCAGCGCCGCCACCCCGCCCTCGAGCGCGGCGATGCGCTGCTCGAGCACGTCCTGGGTCGGATTCATGATGCGCGTATAGATGTTGCCGGGCACCTTCAGGTCGAACAGGTCGGCGCCGTGCTGGGTGTCGTCGAACGCGTAGGCGACCGTTTGGTAGATCGGGACCGCCACCGCGCGCGTGGTGGGGTCCGGTTTGTAGCCGCCGTGGACGGCAAGGGTTTCCAGTTTCATCGCTCCTCCGGGTTGGTGATCGTGCCAGCCTAAGTGGAATAACGTGCCGCGCCCACGAATCATTCCGCATTTACAAATACACATTCCGCATGCGGGATGAAAACGGTGCCGGCCCGCGCTCACATTGAACAACAATGATTTTGTTTTAATGCAATAAAAGTGTCTTTAAAGCAGCTAAACATGCTATGATCCAACACATCAGGATATTGCTCAAAGAAACCCAACTAATTGTTTCCGGCGCGCAATTCACACCGTAACCACTCACTCATTTGGGATCATTTGACATGAAATCGACGACTTTTTCGACCGCCGCGGCCTTGGTACTCATGATGTCGGCCAGCACCGCGATGGCGGCGGCCGGCGGCAACGGCAAAGGTAACAACGGCAACGATAAAGGTAACAACGGCGGCACCACGCCGGTCATCACCGTGCCGGCCACCGCCTCCTGTGCGGCGTCCAACATCTCGGTGGCCGGCGCCAGCTGCATCGGCTTCGTCAGCGGCAATCTGAACGGCAACAAGCCCAGCCTGGACGAGATCAACCAGAACCTGTCCGCGTGGGGCGTGCACCTGACGGCGCCGGTGGCGTCGACGTCGATGCTGTCCGGCCTGACCGGCAACACCATCGACTTCAAGCAGCAGCTGTACGGCGACACCATCGTCAGCATCCACTACGGCAACGTGACCGACGTGCTGGGCAACAAGCTGAATAACGTCACCGCATTTTACCGTTTTGACGCCGGCCACGGCGCCGGTGTGGACAGTTTCACGACCAAGTTCGATTCGCTGTCGAACGCCACGCTGTACTCGACCGGCGTCGCGCCGGCTGCGGCCGTGCCGGAGCCGGGCACCTACGCGATGATGTTCGCGGGTCTGGGCCTGTTGGGCCTGGTCGCGCGCCGTCGCAAGCAGAAATAATTCCAGCGCTTCGGCGCGGCGAAAAACCAAGGCCCGGTGCTCGCGCATCGGGCCTTGGTCTCGCACGCCATGGATGAATTCACGCGCCAGCTCGGCGGCGCGGTAGTCGAACGCCCCGCTGGCACGCGGCGGCGCCGCCACCGCGCCCAGCGCGTGGGCCAGGTCGAACAACGCGTCGTCTTCCTCGAGCGCGTCGAGCGGTGCGTCCAGGCTGCGTAACAATATCTCGCTGGCGGCGTATAGCCGGGGATCGGCGCTGATGCCTTGCTGGATGAACGGCAGCGGCCGGCCGCCCAGGATTTGCTGGATCAGCGCCGGCTCGATGTACATCATGCGGTAGCGGAAGCCGGCCTCGGTGCCCGCCTCGCCGTCGTGCACCTCGTCCGGATGCAACACGATGGTTGCGCCTGGAAGGCTGTGGCGCTGCCCGCCCCTGTAATGGAAACTTTGCACGCCGGCCGACGGTGGAGACGGTGGCGATGTTCATGCGGGTTTCATCGTCGGGTTGGGATAGGTGGATTCTACTCTTTCTGGATGTCGTGACCTGGTCCAAGCTACAATCGACGTATCCCCGCTTTCCATCAATGGAGCACCACTATGCAAGTGCGTAACGCGGCGCTGGTCATTATCGATATGCAAAAAGGCATGGCCGATCCGGCCGCCGGCACCCGCAACAATCCCGATGCGGAACAGAACATCGCCGCCCTGCTGCAAGCCTGGCGGACCGCAGGTTCGACCGTGGTCCATGTCCGTCACATATCGAGGACGGTGGGCTCGCCCTTCTGGCCCGGTCAACCGGGCGCGGAGTTTCAAGAGCTGTTCGCGCCTGTGCCGCACGCCTGCGTGATGGAGAAAAACGTGCCCGCCTGTTTCGCCTTCGCCAAGGCCGACTACGCCGGCACGCCAAGAAGCGCCGAGGATGTGCACGCCATGGCGCTGTCCAATCTGGACGGCGAATATGCGGCCATCGTTCGCACCGGGGACGTGCTGGACGCCTTCGCCGGGGTGGCATGATGCGTATCGCCATCGTCTCCGACATCCACGGCA
>DATMSN010000381.1:0-22293 GCA_035565375.1 Duganella sp.
CCGTGTCGCCCGCCAGCAAGCGCGGCGCCGCGGCGGAGGACCCGCTATCGGTCGAGCCCCCCCCGCAACCGGCCAGCGCCAGGGGACCAAGGGCCGCCAGACTCAACGAGCCAGCACAAAAAGTCCTACGTTCCAATGCAATTTCCGGCTTCTTCGACATGTTTACCTTTCGGCTCGGGGAGCTCAAATGTTAAAAATCATCCATCGGGAAGCCGATTATGCGACAAGTAATTTCAGCTGGGAAATGTTTTCAATCGTGCGGGACGAAAAAAAACACCCCGCCGCTGGCGCGGACGGGGTGTTTTTTGAGTGTGAAACTAGTTCAAGTGCTTGATCACGCGGCGAGCAGCTGGCGCAGCACGAATGGCAGGATACCGCCGTGCTTGTAGTAATCGACTTCGATCGGAGTGTCGATACGCAACAACACTTTGACTTCCTGGCTCGAGCCGTCGGCGCGGTGGATCACCAGGGTGGCCAGCTGTTGCGGCTTGATCTCGCCTTCCAGGCCCTTCAGGTCGTAGGTTTCCTTGCCGGTGATGCCCAGCGACTCGACGCTGTCGTTGCCGATGAATTGCAGCGGCAGCACGCCCATGCCGACCAGGTTGGAGCGGTGGATACGTTCGAACGAACGCACGATGACCGCCTTCACGCCCAGCAGCTGGGTGCCCTTGGCCGCCCAGTCGCGCGACGAGCCGGTGCCGTACTCTTCGCCGCCGAACACCATGGTCGGGGTGCCTTCGGCCACGTACTTCATGGCCGCGTCGTAGATCGACAGCTGTTCGCCCGACGGCTGGTGGATCGTGATGCCGCCCTCGACCGCCGAACCGTCCGCTTTTGGCGGGATCATCTTGTTCTTGATGCGCACGTTGGCGAAGGTGCCGCGCATCATGATCTCGTGGTTGCCGCGGCGCGAGCCGTAGGAGTTGAAGTCCGCCTTGAGCACGCCGTTGGCCAGCAGCCATTTGCCGGCCGGGCCGTCTTCCTTGATCGAGCCGGCAGGGGAGATGTGGTCGGTGGTGATCGAGTCGCCGAACACGCCCAGCGCGCGCGCGCCTTCGATGCCGGTGGCGACCGCTTTCGGGGTCATCTCGAAGCCGTCGAAGAACGGCGGCTCGGCGATGTAGGTCGACGCCGGCCAGTTGTACACCTGGCCTTCGGTGGTCGACACGTGTTCCCACAGCTTGCCCGGGTTGCCCTTGACGTCGGCGTAGTTGGTCTTGAACACTTTCGAGTTCATCGCGAACTTCATCAGCTTGGCGATCTCTTTCGAGGTCGGCCAGATGTCGCCCAGGTACACGTCCTTGCCGTTGGTGCCCTTGCCGACAGGCTGGGTCATCAAGTCGACGGTCATGTTGCCGGCGATGGCGTAGGCCACCACCAGCGGTGGCGAGGCCAGGAAGTTCGAACGGATGTTCGGGTGGATCCGCGCTTCGAAGTTACGGTTGCCCGACAGCACTGCCGAGGCGACGATGTCGTTCGACGTGATGGCCGCGTTCAGTTCCGGGGTCAGGTCGCCGGCGTTGCCGATGCAGGTGGTGCAGCCGTAGGCGGTCACGCCGAAGCCCAGTTTTTCCAGGTACGGCAGCAGGCCGGCGGCGGTCAGGTACTCGGTGACCACGCGCGAGCCGGGCGCCAGCGACGATTTGATGTGCGGGGCGACCGTCAGGCCGGCTTCGACGGCCTTCTTGGCCAGCAGGCCGGCGGCCAGCAGCACGCTCGGGTTCGACGTGTTGGTGCACGAGGTGATCGCGGCGATCAGCACGTCGCCGTTTTTCACGTGCACGCCGTTGGTGGTGGTGTAGGTCTTCGACAGGTCTTCCGGCTTTTTGTTGAAGCCGTTTTCGGTGGTCGGTTTCGAGAACAGTTCGGTGAAGTTGTTTTTCACGTTGCCGATTTCGATACGGTCCTGTGGACGCTTGGGGCCGGCCAGCGAAGGGGTGACCGTGGTCAGGTTCAGCTCCACCACGCGGGTGTAGTCGATCTCGCCGGCCTTCGACACGCCGTACATGCCCTGCGCCTTGAAGTAGGCGGCGAAGGCGTCGATCTCGGCCTTGGTACGGCCGGTGCCTTCGAAGTATTCGATGGTGGCGTCGTCGACCGGGAAGAAGCCCATCGTCGCGCCGTATTCGGGCGCCATGTTGGCAATGGTGGCGCGGTCGGTGACCGACAAGGTCTCGGTGCCTTCGCCGAAGAACTCGACGAACTTGCCGACGACTTTCTCTTTGCGCAGCAGTTCGGTGATGGTCAGCACCAGGTCGGTCGCGGTGCAGCCTTCGCGCAACACGCCGGTCAGGTTGACGCCGATCACGTCCGGGGTCAGGAAGTAGACCGGCTGGCCCAGCATGCCGGCTTCGGCCTCGATGCCGCCCACGCCCCAGCCGACCACGCCGATGCCGTTGATCATGGTGGTGTGCGAGTCGGTGCCGACCAGCGAATCAGGGTAGTACACGCCGGCCGCGTCCTTGTGGACGCCGCGCGCCAGGTATTCCAGGTTGACCTGGTGGACGATGCCGAAGCCCGGCGGCACCACGCCGAAGGTGTCGAACGCTTGCATGCCCCACTTCATGAACTGGTAGCGCTCGTTGTTGCGCGAGAATTCCAGCTTCATGTTCAGGTCCAGCGCGTTCGGCTCGCGGAAGTGGTCGATGGTCACCGAGTGGTCGACCACCAAGTCGACCGGCACCAGCGGCTCGATCTTCTTGGCGTTGATGCCCATCTTGTAGGCGACGTTGCGCATCGCGGCCAGGTCGGCCAGCAGCGGCACGCCGGTGAAGTCTTGCAGCACCACGCGGGCGACGACGAACGGGATCTCGTCGGTGCGCTCGCCGGTCGGGCTCCAGTTGGCCAGCTGCTTGATGTGTTCTTCTGTAACCTTCTTACCGTCGCAGTTGCGCAGCACGGATTCCAGCACCACGCGGATCGATACCGGCAGGCGGGAGATTTTGGCGCCCAGGCTCTTTTCCAGTGCAGGCAGCGAGTAGAACTTCGCCTTCTTGCCCGAAATGTTGAAATCCTTAAGCGTGTTCAGAGTGTTGCGGGACATGACCTCTCCTTCAGTGGGTATCGTCTATTTATTGAATTACAGCGTGGTGCAAAGCGCCCGTGCCGGCGCGCCCGTTTTGGAACCGTTTTCCGTCGTCGCGGACGTGTTACAGCATGCTTATTACTGGATCGTGATCTTGGTGCTGGTCGGCTCCGCCCCGGAGGCGGTGACCGGCTTCAATTGTTCGGCGTTGCGGCATTCGTTGGCCAGTTGGCGGTTCTGCTTCGAATCGAGCAGCATGCCCTTGGCCGGAATGCCGATCCAGATCAAGCCGTACAATTTGTTTTCGAAGCGGTTGGCGCCGGTGGTCGTGCCCACGCGCGTGAGCCGGTGCAGGCGCTTCTTCCAGCGCAGCGCGATGTGCGCCTCGTCGTTGGTGTTGGCGTAGATCGTGATCTTGTTGCCCAGTTCGCAGTCGAACTCGGTGATGGCCGAATCGGTGATGGCCGGTTCGTCGGCGTCCTCGTCGGGCGCCTTCGGGGTTTCCTCGGCCTTGGCGGCGGCCTTCTTGGACGCCTTGGTCGATTTCTTGACCGTTTTCTTGGCCGTCGGTTGGGTGGTGTCCGCGGCGTGGGCGCCGGCGGCGAGGGACAGCGAGGCCAGCGCGAAGCTGCAGGCCATGAATAGTTTAGAGATCGACATCAGTTTGTTTCCAGTGGGTGGTCGGCGGGGTTCATCAGCGCGGCGACCGACTCGGGCAAGCTCAGCCCGGCCAGTTTGGCGCGCTGTAAAACGGTCCAATAATATCGGTAGCTGGCGCGGTCGTGCAAGCGCCCGTTCTGCGCGATCGGCCCCCATTGCGCGGCCGCCGCCTCGTGCAGGATGGCGGCCGCCTCGTTCACCTCGGACAGGCGCGGCGTGAAGGTCTTGATGATCGGCTTGATCTGGTTCGGGTGGATGCTCCACATGCGCGTATAGCCGAATTCGGCGGCGGCGCGCTGGGCGTCGTTGGCGGCGACGGCCGTGTCCTTGATCTCGGTGGTGACGTTATGCGACGGCACCTTGCCGTGCGCGTGGCAGGCGGCGGCGATCTCCAGCTTGGCGCGCACCACCAGCGGGTGCGTGAACTGGCCCGGCGTGCGCATGGCCGCGCCGGGAATGGCGCCGTAGTGCGCCGAAACGAAGTCCATGATGCCGAACGACAGGCACTGCACCTGCGCGATGGCGGCGATGTCGTAGGCCTGGCGCAGCGCGCCGTGGGTTTCGATCAGCACGTGCACCGGCAAATCGTGGCGGCCGGCCTGGGCGGCGTGGCGGTTGATCAGCGCGATGGCGTCGATGACCTCCTGCGCGCCGTGCACCTTCGGCAGCACCAGGTAGGCCAGGCGCGGGGCGGCGGCGCAGATGATCTCGACGTCCTGGGCGAAGAACGGGCTGCCGACGTCGTGCACGCGGGCGCCGATGCGGTTGAATTTGTTGTCGTCGGAATTGAGCAGCTCGGCCACCAGGCGCGCGTGCGCGGCCTCGTTGCCGGCGCTGGCGCCGTCCTCGCAGTCGAGCGTGATGTCGAACAGCGGGCCAAGTTCTTGTTGCAGAGCGATCGATTTGCGCATCAGCTTTTCGGAGCCGGCGTAGTGGTCGCAGGCCGGCAGCAGCAGCGGCTGGCGATTGCCCTGGAATAAAACCTCGGATGGGTGCATGCGGGTGTGGTCTGGAATGGCGGTTGGCTGGGTGGCAGGTGTGGCGGATGTGGCCGACATCGGCTGAACGGACGCCGCGCTGCTCTCGGCAGCGCGGCGGGTGCGGCGGATCGGTGGTTTAACCGGTTCCACTGGGCGCACGAAGGAAGATTACGGCAGCAGGTGCTTGACGCCTTCGCGCTCTTCGGTCAGTTCCTTCAGGGTCAGGTTGATGCGCTCTTGCGAGAAGGCGTCGATTTCCAGGCCCTGGACGATTTTGTATTCGCCGTTTTCGGTGGTGACCGGGAAGCCGAACACGGTGCCTTCAGGGATGCCGTACGAACCGTCCGATGGCACGCCCATGGTGGTCCACTTGCCGTTGGTGCCCAGCATCCAGTCGTGCACGTGGTCGATGGCGGCGTTGGCCGCCGACGCCGCCGACGACAGGCCGCGCGCTTCGATGATGGCCGCGCCGCGCTTGCCGACGGTCGGCAGGAACACGTTGGCGTTCCATTCCTGGTCGTTGATCAGGTCCTTGACGGCCTTGCCGCCGACGGTGGCGAAGCGGTAGTCGGCGTACATGGTCGGCGAGTGGTTGCCCCACACGGTCAGCTTCTCGATGTCTTTCACGGCGGTGCCGGTCTTGGCGGCCACTTGCGACAGCGCGCGGTTGTGGTCCAGGCGCAGCATGGCGGTGAAGTTCTTGGCCGGCAGCGACGGCGCCGATTTCATGGCGATGTAGGCGTTGGTGTTGGCCGGGTTGCCGACCACCAGCACCTTGACGTTGCGCGAGGCGACGGCGTCGAGCGCCTTGCCTTGCACGGTGAAGATCTGGGCGTTCGCTTCCAGCAGGTCCTTGCGTTCCATGCCAGGGCCGCGCGGGCGGGCGCCGACCAGCACGGCGACGTCGACGTCCTTGAAGGCGGTCAGCGGATCGGAGTGGGCGGTCATCTCGGCCAGCAGCGGGAAGGCGCAGTCGTCGATTTCCATCATGACGCCCTTGAGGGCCTTCTGTGCTTTTTCGTCAGCGATTTCCAGCAGTTGCAGGATGACCGGCTGGTCTTTGCCGAGCATGTCGCCGTTGGCGATGCGGAACAGCAGAGCGTAACCGATTTGACCGGCGGCGCCGGTGACAGCAACACGCATTGGGGTTTTAGCCATGATGAATCTCCAAAGTGGGAATGAAAGTGTTCTAGACCGCGTTCTTAAATCTGGACCGTGCCGGCCCGGGAAAACCTAATCCATAATGATACTGCAAATCCACAGCATATAAGCGCATGGCTGCGGAGTGTAGGCGCGTAACTAGCTTCTGTCAATCCTATCTTATGTCTTATATAAGACAGATAAGTTGTTGCCGGTTTTGCTGGACGGAAGTGGTCATTTGTGGTGAAATCTCGGTCTATGAATCCCGTCCCGCCCAATCCGAACAGCAGCAGCCCAGCCTCAAGTGCCGGTGGCGCCGCGGGAGCGTCGGCGGGTTCGGCGCCGTCGCCGGCAACCGTCCCGGCGACGGCGACGGGCATCCCGGCCGGCAGCTCGCCGACATTCTCCCCACTTTACCAGCAAATCAAGGCGCTGATAACTCAGAGCCTGCAATCGGGGGAGTGGAAGCCGGGCGAATTGATCCCCAGCGAGGTCGAGCTGGCCAACCGTTTCAAAGTCAGCCAGGGCACCGTGCGCAAGGCCATCGACGAGCTGGCCGCCGAGAACCTGGTCATGCGCAAGCAGGGCAAGGGCACCTTCGTCGCCACCCACCACGAGGCGCGCGCCCATTTCCGCTTCCTCAAGCTGATGCCCGACGAGGGCGTGCCACACTATCCTGAAAGCAAGTTCATTGAAGTCAAGCGCATGCGCGCGCCCGCCGACGTGGCGCGCCTGCTCGACCTCAAATCCGGCGACGCCGTCATCTTCATCAAGCGCGTGCAGTCGTTCGGCAGCGTGCCCACCATCGTCGAGGAGATGTGGCTGCCCGGCGTGACGTTCAAGGGATTGACCGCCGAGCGGCTGGTCGAATACAAGGGCCCGATGTACGGGCTGTTCGAGTCCGAATTCGGCACCCGCATGATACGGGCGACCGAGAAAATCCGCGCCGTGTGCGCCGACGACGGCGTCGCCGCGCTGCTGCACATCGCCGCCGGCACGCCGCTGCTGGCGTCCGAGCGGGTCTCGTTCACGTATGGCGACAAGCCGGTGGAGTTGCGCCGCGGACAGTATTTGACCGAGCGCCACCATTATCACAATGAACTGAACTGAACCAGTTGTACTGGACTCAAGCGAGTGGAGAGGGAGACCCTGGCGGGCGCGACAGCGCGTCAGGTAGCGGACAATCTACCGTGCGTCACACCACGGTAGCATTGTTGCGCTGATAATACGTTGAGCTGCGGAAAGCGGCCGCCGGACGGTGTTGCGAAACACTATTTTAGTTATGTGTAACAATAGATATTGGTTATCGGCGCGAAAATCGGCGAAAATCGCGGTCTAACCAATTTTTGTCTAAGCCTGAGGAGGTCTTGTTATGTCAGAAGCCGTAAGGGAAGTCCCTAAAAAAGAACGGCCGGAGTTCCGTAATATCCACATTACCGAATTGTCCAACTATCGCCAACCGCTGGCTGCCATCGTATCCATCCTGCACCGCATCAGCGGCGTGTTGATGTTTCTTTTGCTGCCATTCGTGCTCTATCTCTTGCAAGAAAGCCTGCGTTCCGAGATTTCCTTCGCGCACTACCAAGGCTTTGTCACCTATCCGCTCGTCAAGCTGATCATCCTGGCCCTGTGCTGGGGCTTCTTCCACCACTTCTGCGCTGGCGTACGCCACCTGGTGATGGATACCCACATCGGCCTGGACAAGGATTCGGCGCGCCGTTCGTCGGCCACCGTGCTGGTCATCAGCCTGGTCTTGACGGCGCTGGTCGCCCTGAAACTGTTTGGAGTGTTCTGAGATGGCAAATAACAATATTGGTCCTAAGCGCCGCGTGGTCGGCGCCCACTACGGCCTCAAAGACTGGCTGGCGCAGCGCGTGACCGCCGTCATGATGGTGCTGTACACGGCAATCCTGCTGGTGGCGTTCCTGACCGGCCAGAATTTCACGTATGAAGGCTGGGCCGGCTTGTTCGCCCAGCAATGGTTCAAACTGATTTCCGCCGTCACCCTGTTCGGCCTGTTCTATCACGCCTGGGTCGGCATGCGCGACGTGTGGATGGACTACGTCAAAGCCGTCGGCCTTCGCCTGACCCTGCAAATCGCCACCATGCTGTGGTTGATCGCTTGTGCCGTATGGTCGGTACAGATACTCTGGAGTGTGTAATCGTGGCAGCTATTAAAACTGGAATTCCCACCCGCCGCTTTGACGCGGTAATCGTCGGCGCCGGCGGCTCCGGCATGCGCGCCTCGCTGCAACTGGCCGAGGCCGGCCTGAACGTCGCCGTGCTGTCGAAAGTCTTCCCGACCCGCTCGCACACCGTGGCGGCGCAGGGCGGCATCGGCGCCTCGCTGGGCAACATGGCCGAGGACAACTGGTTCTGGCACATGTTCGACACCGTCAAGGGCGGCGACTACCTGGGCGACCAGGACGCGATCGAATTCATGTGCCGCGAAGCGCCGAAGGTCGTCTACGAGCTGGAACACTTCGGCATGCCGTTCGACCGCAATCCCGACGGCACCATCTACCAGCGTCCGTTCGGCGGCCACACCGCCAACTTCGGTGAAAAAGCCGTGCAGCGCGCCTGCGCCGCGGCCGACCGCACCGGCCACGCGCTGCTGCACACGCTGTACCAGCGCAACGTCCGCGCCCGCACCCACTTCTTCGTCGAATGGATGGCGCTCGACATCATCCGCGACGCCGAGGGCGACGTCGTCGGCGTGGTGGCACTGGAAATGGAAACCGGCGAAACGATGATCCTGGAAGCGAAGACCACCATCTTCGCCACCGGCGGCGCCGGCCGCATCTTCGCCGCCTCCACCAACGCCTTCATCAACACCGGCGACGGCATGGGCATGGCCGCGCGCGCCGGCCTGCCGCTGCAGGACATGGAGTTCTGGCAGTTCCACCCGACCGGCGTGGCCGGCGCGGGCGTGCTCATCACCGAGGGCGTGCGCGGCGAGGGCGGTATCCTGATCAACTCCGAGGGCGAACGCTTCATGGAGCGCTACGCGCCGACCTTGAAGGATCTGGCGCCGCGCGACTTCGTCTCGCGCTCGATGGACCAGGAGATCAAGGAAGGCCGCGGCTGCGGTCCGAACAAGGACCACGTGATGCTGGACCTGCGCCACATCGGCGCCGACACCATCGCCAAGCGCCTGCCGTCGATCCTGGAGATCGGCCACAAGTTCGCCAACGTCGACGCCACCAAGGAACCGATTCCGGTCGTGCCGACCATCCACTACCAGATGGGCGGTATTCCGACCAACATCCACGGCCAGGTCGTCACGCCGAACGGCGACGGCACGCAGAAGATCGTCAACGGTCTGTACGCGATCGGCGAATGCGCCTGCGTGTCGGTGCACGGTGCCAACCGCCTGGGCACCAACTCGCTGCTGGACCTGCTGGTGTTCGGCCGCGCGGCCGGCAACCACGTGGTCGCGTCGAACCTGAAGCAGAAGGAAAACAAGCCGCTGCCGAAGGACGCGTCGGACTACGCGATGGACCGCCTGAACAAGCTGGAAACGTCGACCGGTTCGGAAAAAGTGCAGGGCGTCGCCAACGACATCCGCGCCACGATGCAGAAGTACTGCGGCGTGTTCCGCACCGACGAGATGCTGACCCAGGGCGCCAAGGAAATCATGGTGCTCGACGAGCGCCGCAAGCACGTCTCGTTCAAGGACAAATCCAAGGTGTTCAACACCGCGCGCGTCGAAGCGCTGGAGCTGGACAACCTGATCGAAACGGCGAAGGCGACGATCACGTCGGCCGTGGCCCGCAAGGAATCGCGCGGCGCCCACGCCCACAACGATTTCCCGAACCGCGACGACGACAACTGGATGAAGCACACCCTGTGGTACTCGGAAGGCAACCGCCTCGATTACAAGGCGGTCGTGACCAAGCCATTGACGGTTGATACCTTCAAACCGAAACCACGTACTTTCTAAGGCTAGACCATGGCACGCACTCTCAAACTGAAAATTTACCGTTACGATCCGGACCAGGACGCCAAGCCGTACATGCAGGACGTGACGGTCGAGCTCAAGGACACCGACAAGATGCTGCTCGACGCCCTGCAGCGCATCAAGTCCGACGTCGACGACTCGCTGGCCCTGCGCCGCTCGTGCCGCGAAGGCGTGTGCGGTTCGGACGCGATGAACATCAACGGCAAGAACGGCCTGGCCTGCACCACCAACCTGAACGAGCTGCAAGAGCCGATCGTGCTGCGTCCGCTGCCGGGCCTGCCGGTGATCCGCGACCTGATCGTCGACATGACCCAGTTCTTCAAGCAGTACGATTCGATCAAGCCGTACCTGATCAACGACTCGATCCGTCCCGAAAAGGAACGCCTGCAATCGCCGGCCGAGCGCGAAGAGCTCGACGGCCTGTACGAGTGCATCCTGTGCGCGTGCTGCTCGACGCAGTGCCCGTCGTTCTGGTGGAACCCGGACAAGTTCGTCGGCCCGGCCGGCCTGCTGCAAGCCTACCGCTTCATCGCCGACTCGCGCGACGAGGCCACCGGCGCGCGTCTGGACAACCTGGAAGACCCGTACCGCCTGTTCCGCTGCCACTCGATCATGAATTGCGTCGACGTTTGTCCTAAAGGGTTGAACCCGAACAAGGCGATCGGCAAGATCAAGGAATTGATGGTACGCCGCGCGATCTAACCATGCGCAATTGCGGGCGGCCTCAGCGCCGCCCGTTTCATTTTAGTAGTAGCGCTCCAGCACGATTGGCGCGCGCAGTGTAAAGTAGTGACCCATGACTGAACCGAACCAATCTGCGCATCAGTCGGACCCAGCCAATAGAGCGCGTTTGCGCTGGCGCTCGCGCCGGGGTCTGCTCGAAAACGACATCATCCTCACCCGTTTTCTCGATGCGCATGAAACCGAATTGACCGACGAGGAAGTGGACGCGTTCACGCGGCTCCTCGATTTGTCGGACAATGCCCTGATGGATCTGGTACTGGCCCGTAAAGAGCCGGAAGGCGAAGTCGATCTGCCGCACGTGCATGCATTGCTGCAACGACTAAGACTGGCCTGAGACTACGAAGGCAACCAGAATTTTCGCGTTTTATTTACCTTCATCTCCCTAAAAAAGGAAGAGTCCATGAATATCTCTGACAACAAAGCCACCCTGTCGTTCTCCGATGGCAGCCCTTCGGTGGAATTCCCGATCTACAAGGGCACCGTGGGTCCCGACGTAATCGACATCCGCAAGCTGTACGCCGGCACCGGCAAGTTCACCTACGACCCAGGCTTCATGTCGACCGCCGCGTGCAACTCGACGATCACCTACATCGACGGCGACAAGGGCGAGCTGCTGTACCGCGGCTACCCGATCGAACAGCTGGCCGTGAACGCCGACTTCATGGAATCTTGCTACCTGCTGCTGAACGGCGAACTGCCGAACAGCGTGCAGAAGGACGAGTTCGTTGAAACCGTGACCAAGCACACCATGGTCCACGAGCAGATGCAATTCTTCTTCCGCGGCTTCCGCCGCGACGCGCATCCGATGTCGGTGCTGGTCGGCACCGTCGGCGCGCTGGCCTCGTTCTACCACGACTCGCTCGACATCAACGACGCCAAGCAGCGCGAAATCTCGGCCATCCGCCTGATCGCCAAGATGCCGACCCTGGTCGCGATGGCGTACAAGTACTCGATGGGCCAGCCGTTCATGTATCCGCGCAACGACCTGTCGTACAGCGCCAACTTCATGCGCATGATGTTCGGCAATCCGTGCGAAGAGTACAAAGTCAACGACGTGCTGGTGCGCGCGCTGGACCGCATCCTGATCCTGCACGCCGACCACGAGCAGAACGCGTCGACCTCGACCGTCCGTCTGGCCGGTTCGTCGGGCGCCAACCCGTTCGCCTGTATCGCTGCCGGTATCGCCTGCCTGTGGGGCCCTGCCCACGGCGGCGCCAACGAAGCCGCGCTGACCATGCTGAAGGAAATCGGCACCGTCGAGAACATCCCCGCGTTCATCGAGCAGGTCAAGGACAAGAACTCCGGCGTCAAGCTGATGGGCTTCGGTCACCGCGTGTACAAGAACTTCGACCCGCGCGCCAAGCTGATGCGCGAGACCTGCTACGAAGTGCTGGAAGAGCTGGGTCTGCAGGACGACCCGCTGTTCAAGCTGGCGATGGAACTGGAAAAGATCGCGCTGAGCGACGAATACTTCGTCTCGCGCAAGCTGTACCCGAACGTCGACTTCTACTCGGGCATCGTGCAGTCCGCGCTGGGCATTCCGGTGTCGCTGTTCACCGGTATCTTCGCCATGGCCCGCACCATCGGCTGGATCGCCCAGTGGAACGAAATGATCGCCGATCCGGAACAGAAGATCGGCCGTCCACGCCAGCTGTTCGTCGGTTCGACCACCCGCGACGTCAAGCCGCTGGACCAGCGTTAATCTTCGCGTTTCGTACGAACAAAAAAACGGGCTTCGGCCCGTTTTTTTCGTCCGTATCACGGCGTGAAGATGGTTTCGATCGTCTTGTCGAACAGCCGGGCGATCGCGAAGGCTAGCGGCAGGCTCGGGTCGTAGCGGCCCGTTTCGATGGCGTTGACGGTCTGGCGCGACACCGCGAGCTGGTCGGCCAGGTAGGCCTGGCTCCAGCCGCGCTCGGCGCGCAGTTCGCGGATCGTATTGTTCATCGCCACGTCTTCCCGCAGCGTAACAGCCCGATGATCAGCCACGAAAAGCCCATCACACCCCACACGTAGAACATGCTCAGGCGCGGATAGCCGGCGTTTTCCATAAAGCCGTAGGTGAAAGTCACGGCGGCGGTCAATGCGGCCGCCAGCGCGAACGTCTCCAGCATGACGATGCGCTGGTACTCGTCCATCCGCCCGACTTGGCGCGCGATCGCCCAGATCATTAGCGCAAAACCGATCATCGGAGACGTCAGGACGGCGGTCTTGAGCGGCCCCGTCCCCATCGCCGGGCCATAGATGATCGAGGGGACGAGCAGGGCGATGTAGATGGCTATGCTGCCGAACAGCTCGCGCAGATAGGCGGCTCCGGCCTTGCGCTCGGCTGCGGAAAACTTCGGTTCGGTCTGGGTGTGCATCGTGTTCCTCCATGTGTAAAGTATGCTTTACATCTTAGGTCGAGAAGAATGCGATGTCAAGCAAGCTTTACATGGCGGATGGCGCTGCGCTTAGGCGGGCTCTTGGAGCAGTTGGCGGATGACGTCGACGCTGCCGTGGTCGAGTCGCAGGAATTGGACGCCGGTTTTATAGCCCAATTCGGCGTCCGGATCGCTGTAGACGACTTGGCCCATCGCCAGTACCTTGTGGGCGCCGTCGCTCAATTGCACCTGGAACGACACCGCGCAGTATTGCGCCAGCCGGATCTGGCTGGCCGTCTGCAGGCTGACCCCGCCCTGCGACAGGTCCAGCGTGCGGGCCGGAAGGCTGGTTTCGTCGGTCATCGTCAGCGTGGCCGCATGACGGACTTGGTGGCGGCGCGTGACTCGTGCTTTCTGACTCATGGCGCAGACCTCTAATAGTGTAATGTGAACAAGACTATCAGAACTGCGTCCTGGACAGCAAGTTCTTCTCGGCAACTGTGCGCCCTGGGGCTATATCTGTGCGGAATTCGCCGGAGTGGTTCTTATTTCAATTTGCGCCGGTCCGGCCGGACCACCAGCAGCCACCAGCACAGCACGCCCAAAGTCAGTTGCGGCAGGTTGAACAGGAACTTGCCGAGGGTGGCGTCGCGCCGTTGCGGCCATGCCGCGTCGGCGGTCTCGACGATGATATTGGTGTGATATAGGCACAGCCCCAACAGGATCAGCGCGGCCACGCCCCACAGCACCGGCAGGCTGGTGACGCGGTGGCGCAGCACGGCCGCGACCGGGTAGGCCAGCACGCAGGCGAACACATATGCGAACAGATTGGGCATCAGGTTGGCCAGGTTGGCGTGCGGCAGCACGACCGGTACGGCGCAGATCGCCACGGCGAGCAAGACGGCGATGACGGGGTGCGGGTGTTCGGGCCAGGAGTTGAAGCGGCTAATCATTGTGACGGGCGCGGAAGGAAAAGGGCTCCATTGTAGGGGGAAATTGATGGGTAGGCAGATTGGCTTCTAGTGAGTATTCCAGGCGGGTTGATGACGCTAGGACGTAGTGACGAAGCACGCTGTGCGAATTACATTTATTTTTCCTGATCCAATAGCGCCTGGATTTCCGCGCGCTCCTTCCTGCTGACGTGGCCGCCGCGCAGGGCGGCCAGCACCAGCGCCTTGCCGGAGCCCGAAAAAGCTTTCTGGATCAGATCCTTGAGCAGGTTGGTCTGGATCGAGTCCTGCTCCTGCGCGGGCGCGTAGATGTGGGCGCGCTGGCTTTCGTCGCGCGTCAGCAGGCCTTTGGTATGCATCACTTGCAGCAGACGCAGCACGGTGGCGTAGTTCATGTCCGGCCGCGTCTCGAGCGCGGCGGCGTGCACCTGCTTGGCGGTGGCCGGGCCGAGCGCGAACAGCAGGCGCAACATCTCCAGCTCGGAGGCGGTCGGTTTGGGTGGGGCTACGATGGTCATGGATGTAGAATAAAATATCTAGAACGTCTTGTCTAGTCCTGTTTGAGCGTGCGCAGCTGCGTTTCGATGTCGGCGAACAGCGGGCGTGCGGCGCTGTCGGGGTGCAGGCAGGCGTCGCGCAACTGACGAAGGCGCCCTAGTGCCGGCTGCGTCGATGACGGCGCGTCGCAGCGCTCGGCCAGCTCTTCCAGCAAAAAGCCGAAGGCGCGCACTTCCAAGCGTTGCAGCGGCGCGGCTTCGGGCGCCGTGGGATCGTAGAACGAGGCGGCGCCGAAGTCGCCCAGCAAGGTTCGGCCCCCCCCGCAATGCATGATGTTGTGTCCGTACAGGTCGCCGTGCATGATGCCGCGCTGGTGCAGGCGGGCGGCGGCGGAGGCGATGCCATGGGCGATTTCCAGCGTGGAAGCGAGGTCGAAGCGTTTGTCCGCGTCATATATGTCGCGCGTGCAGCTGTCCAGACTTGGCGGACCCGCCATGTTGATGAATTCCGGATCGATCAGCGACATGACGAGACCGTGCGCGCCATCCGGATGGCGCTCCAGGTGGCCCAGCACCGGGATCAGGTTCGGATGCGCGCCGGCGCCGATGCAGGCGGCCATCTCGCACAGCGGCGAGCCGTCGCTGGTCATCGCGCCTTTGAACAGCTTGACGG
Organism: Duganella sp.; assembly: GCA_035565375.1. Lineage (GTDB taxonomy): Bacteria > Pseudomonadota > Gammaproteobacteria > Burkholderiales > Burkholderiaceae_D > Rugamonas. The sequence continues at coordinate 14,994 of DATMSN010000381.1, forward strand.
CGACGTCCTCCGTCGCGCCGTCGTGCCGGTAGTCCGCGCGGTGGATCACGCCGGAGGCCCCTTCACCCAGCTTTTGCTTCAATTCCAGCTGTTCCCAGCCGATCGGCGCGGACGGCGCGCCGGTCATCGCCAGCTCGCGCGGCGCGCAGAACGGATTGCCCGCGTAAGCCAGCCAGGTCAGCCGGGGCAGGGCGGGCAGCCATACGGGCAATTCGGTCAACTGGTTGGCGGCGATGCGCAGCAGTTCGAGCCGGTGCAGTTGCGCCATGCTGGCGGGCAGGGTGCGCAGGCGGTTCCCGGCCAGCATCAGCTTTTGCAACGCCGGACGTTGGCCCAGCTCGGCGGGCAGTTGTTCGATATGATTATCCGTCAGCACCAGCCAGCGCAGTTGTGCCGGCAGCGACGCCGGCGGCACCGTGCGTATCCGGTTGGCCTTGAAACCGACCATGGTCAGGGCCGGGCAGGCGCCCAGCACCGCCGGCAGTTCGGTAAATTGATTGTCGGAACAGAAGATGATGCGCAGCTTGCGCAGGCGCGGCAGGTCGTCCGGCAGCGACGACAGCGCGTTGCCGGACAGGTCGAGGATTTCCAGCGTCTCGGCCAGATCGAAGATTTCGCGCGGGAATTCGGTGAGGCCGCCGCGCATTTGCAGGCGCCGGACGCCGGCGAGGGCGCCAGCGCGCAACTGCTCTAGGGTATGCATGTCAGGTGGCGGTGAAGGTCAATGTTGAAGTTTATCACTTCACCGCCGGCCGCTTAGTGCCGGTCTACCACTTCATTTCGCCCTTGGCCACTTTGGCGCCGGTGTCGAGCCCGCCAGTCAGGCCGGCGTCCGGGTACAGTTCCTTCATGCGGGCGATCAGCGCGGCCGAGTTGGCGGCCTTGGTGGTCTCGGCTTCGAAGCGGACCAGGTAGTCGCGGGTGAAGGCGACGCTGTCCGGCGTCAGCGGGGCGCCAACCTTGAAATGGCCCGGCACGACGGTCGCCGGCTTGAGCGAGGCGATATGGTCGAGCGTGGCCAGCCAGTTCTTGCGCGATTCGGCGCTTTGCGTGTCGGCGGTCCACACATGCAGGCCGTTGAAGACCACCACGCCGCCGGCGATCGCCTTGATCGATGGAATCCAGACATAGCTGCGGTCCGGCGTGGCGCCGTTCAGACCTTCGATTTTCAGCGTTTCGCCTTCCAGCTTGATGGTGTCGCCCTGCAGCGGTTGCGGCACGATGATGCTCTTGGGCGCGTTGTCTTTCAGGATGGGCGACCAGTAGGCGACCTTGGCGTCCTTCTTCTTTTCGATGCCGGCGATGGTTTGCGGCGTGGCGACGATCTTGGCGTCGGGGAAGGCGGCGTGGATCACGTCCAGGCCGAAGTAGAAGTCCGGGTCGCTATGGCTGACGTAGACGGTGGTCAGGCGCTTGCCGCTGGCGCGGATCTTTTCAACCAGCTTGACGGCCTCACCGCGCGAGAACTGGGCGTCGATCAGCACCGCGTCCTTGGCGCCGCTCACCAGCACCGAGGCGACCGGGAAGATAGCGGCCTCACCGGGATTGAAAACGTCGAGTTTCAGCGGCGCGGCGCTGGCGCCGCCAACGGTTGCGGCGAGGGCGGCGGACATCAGTGTGTACTTGATCATGATCGGCTTTCGTGATGGTTGGAAGTGAGTTCATCATAAATTTCTTTATGCGGCGGAAAAACAGGGTAATCTGCACTTATTAATTGCATGGATCGAACCAATGGACCGTATCACCGCCGCAAAAGTCTTCGTAGCGATCACCGAGCGGGGCAGCATGATCGCCGCCGCCGACGCGCTCGACATGTCGCGCGCCATGGTCACGCGCTACCTGGCCGAGATGGAGGAGTGGGCCGGTGCCCGCTTGCTGCACCGGAGCACGCGGCGCATGAGCCTGACCGATGCCGGCGATGTCACCCTGGCGCGCTGCCGCAAGCTGTTGGAGCTGGCCGGCGCGATGGAAGTGGCGGCCGACGAGGACGACACGCCGAAAGGGCTGTTGCGCATCACTTGTTCGCCATCGCTGGCGCATGCCGAGCTGGCCAGTGCGGTGACCGCCTTCCTGAAGCGCTATCCCCGCACCGCGGTAGATCTGCAGGGCAGCAACCGGGCGGTCAATCTGGTCGAGCAACGGATCGATCTGGCGCTACGCATCACCAATGCGTTGGAACCGAACCTGATCGCCCGGCAATTGGGACGCTGCGATTCGGTGGTGTGCGCGGCGCCGTCGTACCTGGCCGAGCGCGGCACGCCGATGCGGGTCGAGGACCTGGCCGTACACAACTGCCTGGCGTACACGTATTTCGGGCAGAGCCTGTGGCAGTTCACACGCCAGGACGGCGAGGATGTGACGGTGCCGGTCAGCGGCAACTTGTCGGCCAATGACGACCACATACTGCTGAAAGCGGCGGTGGAAGGCGCCGGCATCGCGCTGCAACCGTTGTACAGCGCCGGTCCGCTGATCGCGCAGGGCCGGCTGGTGGCGTTGCTTCCAGACTACAAAACGCAACAAATGGGGATATACGGGATATACATGTCGCGCCAGCACATGTCGCCGGCGCTGCGGGCGATGCTCGACTTCTTGCTCGACTGGTTCGCCCGCACCACTCTTGCAGGGGTGCCGTGCGACTTAGGTGAAAATTAATAGTGGCGGTCCCGGTACATAAATGGTTGTTGCGATACAATACCGGTGCTATCCTGAATGACCGTTTTTTGTACCACTGAAGAACTTTAGCCCTTCCCCACAACTTGATGTGCAATCCGCTAACCGGTCAGGCCGTGTCGCGGAAGGTTAGATTAACCCGCTAATTCCTCGCGAAGCGCGAAGAAAGGTGAGCAGCAAATGCAACAATATACGTCCAACTCCTACCTGTTTGGTGGGAACGCTCCGTACGTCGAAGAACTGTATGAGGCGTATCTCAACAACCCGGGTTCCGTGCCAGATAACTGGCGCTCGTACTTCGATGCCATGCAGCACGTGCCGGCCGTCGATGGCACCAACAAGCCAGACGTCGCTCACGCCTCCGTCATCGCTTCCTTCGCAGAACGCGCTAAAGCCGGCCCCATCCGCACCGTCGTGGCTTCCGCCGACGTCGAAATGGGCCGCAAACGTGTTGCGGCCACGCAACTGATCGCCGCCTACCGCTACCTCGGTTCGCGCTGGGCCAATCTGGACCCGCTGCAACGCCAGGAACGTCCGGCCATCAACGAGCTGGAGCCAAGCTTCTACGGCTTCACCGATGCGGACATGGATACCGTCTTCAACATCAGCAACACTTATTTCGGCCCGGAGACCGCGACCCTGCGCGACCTGCTGAATTACCTGCGCGACACCTACACCCGTTCGATCGGCGCGGAGTACATGTACATCTCCGATCCGACCGAGAAGCGCTGGCTGCAAGAGCGCCTGGAGTCGATCCGTTCGACCCCGAACTTCACGGCGGAAAAGAAAAAGCACATCCTGGAGCGTCTGACCGCGGCCGAAGGCCTGGAACGCTACCTGCACACCAAGTACGTCGGCCAGAAGCGCTTCTCGCTCGAAGGCGGCGAGACCTTCATCGCCTCGATCGATGAGATCATCCAGCGCGCCGGCGAAAAAGGCGTGCAGGAAATCGTCATCGGCATGGCCCACCGCGGCCGTCTGAACGTGCTGGTCAACACCCTGGGCAAGGCGCCCAAAGAGCTGTTCGAAGAATTCGAAGGCAAGCACGGCGACGACCTGCCGGCCGGCGACGTCAAATACCACCAAGGTTTCTCGTCCGACATCTCGACCCAGGGCGGTCCGGTCCACCTGTCGCTGGCGTTCAACCCGTCGCACCTGGAGATCGTCAACCCGGTCGTCGAAGGTTCGGTCAAGGCCCGCATGGATCGCCGTGGCGACCACCTGGGCAAGCAAGTGCTGCCGATCCTGGTCCACGGCGACGCCGCCTTCGCAGGCCAGGGCGTTGTCATGGAAACGCTGAATCTGGCGCAAACCCGCGGCTACGGCACGGGCGGCACGGTGCACATCGTCATCAACAACCAGATCGGTTTCACCACGTCCGACCCGCGCGACGCCCGTTCGACCATCTACTGCTCGGACGTCGTCAAGATGATCGAAGCACCGGTGCTGCACGTGAACGCCGACGATCCTGAAGCCGTGGTTCTGGCTTCGCAGATCGCGATGGACTACCGCCTCGAGTTCCAGAAGGATATCGTGGTCGATATCATCTGCTACCGCAAACTGGGCCACAACGAGCAGGACACCCCGGCGCTGACCCAGCCGCTGATGTACAAGAAGATCGGCCAGCATCCAGGCACCCGCAAGCTGTACGCGGACAAGCTGGTGACCCAGGCCGTGATCCCTGCCGACGGCGGCGAACAGATGCAAGCGGCCTACCGCGACGCGATGGACGCCGGCAAGCACACCGTCGATCCGGTGATCTCGAACTTCAAGAACAAGTACGCGGTCGACTGGCTGCCGTTCCTGAACCGCAAATGGACCGACTCGGCCGACACCGCCGTGCCGATGACCGAATTGAAACGCCTGGCCACCCGCATCACCACGGTGCCGGACGGCTTCAAGGTGCACTCGCTGGTCGAGAAGGTGCTGGGCGACCGCGCCAACATGGGTCGCGGCGAACTGAACCTGGACTGGGGCATGGGCGAACACCTGGCCTACGCGTCGCTGGTCGCTTCCGGCTACGCCGTGCGCCTGACCGGCCAGGACGCCGGCCGCGGCACCTTCGTGCACCGCCACGCCGTGCTGCACGACCAGAACCGTGAGCGTTGGGACGCCGGCACCTACGTGCCGCTGCAGAACATCGCCGAAGGCCAGGCGCCGTTCACCGTGATCGACTCCGTGCTGTCCGAAGAGGCGGTGCTCGGCTTCGAATACGGTTACTCGACCGCCGAGCCGAACACGCTGACGATCTGGGAAGCCCAGTTCGGCGACTTCGTCAACGGCGCGCAAGTGGTCATCGACCAGTTCATCAGCTCCGGCGAAGTGAAGTGGGGCCGCGCCTCCGGCCTGGTCATGATGCTGCCGCACGGCTACGAAGGCCAGGGTCCGGAGCACTCGTCCGCGCGTCCCGAGCGTTTCCTGCAGCTGTGCGCCGACAACAACATGCAAGTTGTGCAGCCGACCACCGCCGCCCAGATCTTCCACGTGCTGCGCCGCCAGATGGTGCGCCAGTTCCGCAAGCCGCTGGTCATCCTGACCCCGAAATCGCTGCTGCGTAACAAGGAAGCGGGCTCGTCGCTGAACGAACTGGCCAAGGGCGCCTTCCAGACCGTCATCGGCGAAGTCGACGAGAAAATCGACGCCAAGAAGGTCAAGCGCGTGGTCGCCTGCTCGGGCAAGGTCTACTACGACCTGGTCAACGCACGCAAAACGCGCGGCCAGACCGACACCGCCATCATCCGTGTCGAACAGCTGTATCCGTTCCCGCACAAGTCGTTCGCCGCTGAACTGAAGAAGTTCCCGAACCTGACCGAAGTGGTGTGGGCGCAGGACGAGCCGCAGAATCAGGGCCCATGGTTCCAGATTCAGCACAACATCTTCGAGAGCATGGACGCCGGTCAGCGCCTGGCCTACGCCGGTCGCCCGGCGTCGGCATCGCCGGCCGTCGGTTACTACGACAAGCACTATGCCCAGCAAAAAGACCTGCTGGAAACGGCGTTCTCGAAGCTCAAAGGTTTCATCCTGACTAAATAAGCGTCAAGGGGCCGCGCGCTGGGTGCGGCCCCTCCTTGCATCACACTACTTACGGAGCGCCGCCTTGCTACGCGGGGCGCCGCCGGAATAACAAATATACGGAGTTTTACAATGGCACAAATCGAAGTCAAAGTTCCTCAATTGTCGGAATCGGTCGCTGAAGCAACCATGCTGACGTGGCATAAAAAAGTCGGCGACGCCGTCGCCCGCGACGAAAACCTGATCGATATCGAAACCGACAAGGTCGTTTTGGAACTGCCCGCGCCCGCAGCCGGCGTGCTGGTCAAGATCATCAAGGGCGACGGTAGCACCGTGGTCGCCGACGAACTGATCGCCGTGATCGACACCGACGCCGCAGCCGCTCCGGTCGCCGCCGCAGCTCCAGCTCCTGCCGCCGCCGCTCCTGCAGCCGCACCAGCAGCCGCCACCGGTGGCAGCAAGGGCGATGTCGCCATGCCTGCAGCAGCCAAGATCCTGTCCGAAAAAGGCCTGAGCGCTGGCGATGTCGCCGGTTCGGGCAAAGACGGCCGCGTGACCAAGGGCGACGCCCTGGCCGCTTCGGCTCCAGCCACCCCGGCCGTCGCGCCGCTGGCCGCTGCCGCTCCGAAGCCAGCCCTGCAACAGATCGCGTCGCCGACCGTCGCCAGCCTGGGCGAGCGTCCGGAAGAGCGCGTGCCGATGAGCCGTCTGCGCGCCCGTATCGCCGAGCGCCTGCTGCAATCGCAATCGACCAACGCCATCCTGACCACGTTCAACGAAGTGAACATGGCGCCTGTGATGGAACTGCGCAACAAGTACAAGGACAAGTTCGAGAAAGAGCACGGCGTCAAGCTGGGCTTCATGTCGTTCTTCGTCAAGGCCGCCGTCGCCGCCCTGAAAAAGTACCCGATCATCAACGCTTCGGTTGACGGCAACGACATCATCTACCACGGCTACTTCGACATCGGTATCGCCGTCGGTTCGCCACGCGGCCTGGTGGTGCCTATCCTGCGCAACGCCGACCAGATGTCGATCGCCGACATCGAGAAGAAAATCGGTGAATTCGGCCAAAAAGCCAAGGAAGGCAAGCTGACCCTGGACGACCTGACCGGCGGCACGTTCTCGATCTCGAACGGCGGCACCTTCGGCTCCATGCTGTCGACCCCGATCATCAACCCGCCACAATCGGCCATCCTGGGCGTGCACGCGACCAAGGACCGCGCCGTGGTCGAAAACGGCCAGATCGTGATCCGTCCGATGAACTACCTGGCGATGTCCTACGACCACCGCATCATCGACGGCCGCGAAGCCGTCCTGGGCCTGGTCGCCATGAAAGAAGCGCTGGAAGATCCCGCACGTCTGCTGCTGGACCTGTAATTCGCTTTTGCCAGCGAACCCCGGAAGTTCGGGGTCGTACCCCGTACGGGGTACGACCCCAGACGTTGCTCTGCGGGTTTGAACTCTTGGGAGCTGTATGAGCGTTGCTGAAGAAATCAAGCGTTTGCACGAACTGCACCAGGCCGGCGCCCTGACGGACGCCGAATTCGCCGCCGCCAAGGCGCGCCTGCTGGACAGCGAGCCCTACAAGCCGGGCGACAGCATCGGCGAAGACATCGCC
>DATMSN010000382.1:0-2373 GCA_035565375.1 Duganella sp.
TCGCCGCTGCGCCGGTGGCTGGCGCCGGTGCCGGAGCCGTTGGCAACGCCTTGTCCATCACGCCGCCGCTGACCGTGCTGTGGCCCTGCGACGAGATGTACGACAGCGCCAGCGTGGCGCTGAAGAAGATCGCGGCGGCCACGCCGGTCGACTTCGACATGAAGTTCGACGAACCGGTCGCGCCGAACAGGCTGCCCGAGGCGCCCGAACCGAACGCGGCGCCCATGTCGGCACCCTTGCCGTGTTGCAGCAAGACGAGGCCGATGATGGCGATGGCCGAAACGACTTGCACGATGATTACCAGATTGAACAAGCTGCTCATGTTATTCCATTCAAAGATTAAATAGTTTTGTATCGTTTTGTTTCACGCTTGTTTCTAAGCTGCCAACAAGCTGTTTTTACCACCGCGTCGTTACCGCCTGATTACTTGGGCGGCTTTTACAACACTTAGACGGCGTGGATGATTCCGAGGAAATCCGCCGCCTTCAACGCGGCGCCGCCAATCAGGCCGCCGTCGATATCCGGCTGGGCCATCAATTCTTTCGCGTTTTCGGGCTTCATGCTGCCGCCGTACAGGATTTGCACGCCGGCCGCCGCCTCGGGGTTCTTCCGCTCCAGGCGCGCGCGCAGGAAGCGATGGGCGTCTTGCGCGATTTGCGGCGTGGCCGTCTTGCCGGTGCCGATCGCCCAGACCGGCTCGTACGCCAGCACCACCTTGGTCAGCTCGGCCGCCGGAATCACATCCAGCGCCGCCTGCAGCTGGCCGCAGATGACCGATTCCGTGATGCCGGCCTCGCGCTGCTCGAGCGTCTCGCCGACGCAAATGACCGGCGTCAGGCCGGCCGCCAGCGCGGCGAGGGCCTTTTGCGCCACCAGTTCGCTGCTTTCGTTGTGATACGCGCGGCGCTCGGAATGGCCGCACAGCACGTAGCGGGACGCGAAATCGACCAGCATGCTGGCCGCCACCTCGCCGGTGTAGGCGCCGCTGGCGTGGGCCGACAAGTCCTGTCCGCCCCAGGCGACCGGGGTGCCCTGCAGTTCCGCCTGGCACTGGGCCAGATAGGGGGCCGGCACGCAGACCGCGCAATCGGCTCGCGCGGCGCCGTCGGCATTCAGGCCGGCGACGACGCCGGACAACAATGCCGTGTTGGCGGCGCGGTTGCCGTTCATTTTCCAATTGCCGATGACGAGTTTGCGTCGCATAGTAGCCTAAAATTCAATAACCCGCTATTTTAACGCGGGGCCGGGGGCGGGTCAAACCGGCCGGCCGCGCGCCGCCGCCGGGAATGACGGAAATACCACGCAAAGTCGTTAAATTACTTGCAACATGATCTTGCCGACATGACTGCTGCTTTCCATCAACGCATGGGCGGCGGCGGCCTGCTCCAACGGAAACACCGTATGGATCACCGGCTTGATCTTGCCCGCCGCCATGATCGGCCACACCCTTTTCAGCAGGTTCTTGGCGATCGCGCCCTTGAACTCGACCGAGCGCGGGCGCAGGGTCGAACCGGTGATCGTCAGGCGCCGGCGCAGCACCTGGCCCAGATCGACGGTCGCCTTGCCGCCGCCGAGGGTGGCGATCAGCGCGATGCGGCCGTCGTCGGCAAGACAGGCGATCTCGCGCGGCACGTAATCGCCGCCGACCATGTCGAGCACCACGTCGACGCCGCGGTCGTTGGTCAGCGACTTGACGATTTCGACGAAATCCTCGGTCTTGTAATTGATGCCGCGTTCGGCGCCCAGCTTGACGCAGGCGGCGGTCTTATCGTCGCTGCCGGCGGTGGCGAACACGCGGTGGCCCATGGCGGACGCCAGCTGGATCGCCGCCACGCCGATGCCGGAGGTGCCGCCCTGCACCAGCAGGGTCTCGCCGGCGCTCAGCTGGGCGCGGTCGAACACGTTGCTCCACACGGTGAAATAGTTCTCGGGGATAGAGGCGGCCTCGAGCATGCTCCAGCCCTTGGGGATGGGCAGGCACTGGGCCACGGGCGCGACGACGTACTCGGCGTAGCCGCCGCCCTGGACCAGCGCGCAGACCTGGTCGCCGATATCGAGGGTGGTGTAATCGAGGTCGCCGTCGACGATCTCGCCGGCCACTTCCAGGCCCGGCAGGTCGGAGGCGCCGGGCGGCGGCGCGTAACTCCCCATACGCTGGAACACGTCGGGACGGTTGACGCCGGCGGCATGAACCTTGATCAGCACCTCGCCGGCCTTCACGACGGGCATCGGACGCTCGCACAGCTTGAGCACATCGGCGGGGCCGGGCTGGGTGATTTCAATCGCGCGCATAGAGCACTCCAGGCAAAACGGCGATTGTACGCGAGAAGATAATCTGTTGTTTTTACTCCGGGGTCAGGTCCTGACCCTTCC
>DATMSN010000383.1:0-2830 GCA_035565375.1 Duganella sp.
GCCGCCGGAAGGCGCGGCGCACACCCGGCGCGGCGTGCAGGGCGACCTGTTCGCATAGTTTCAATCCCACCACAATCGGCCGGGGGAGGCCGTCACCGTGTAAAATGGCGCTCCCCTGGCAATACTGAAACAAGGCAAATATCTCATGTGGTTCAAGAATCTTCAGATCTACCGTCTGCCGGCCCCTTGGGCCTATACCCCTGAACAATTGGAAGCCGCCCTCGCTCCCCACTCCTTCGTACCAGCCAGCAGCAACGAGTTGCTGCGCCAGGGGTGGGACACGCCGCGCCCGAACGGCGGCCTGGTGCACGTGGTGAACAAGCAGATGCTGATTCTGCTGGGCACCGAGAAAAAACTGCTGCCGTCGACCGTCATCAACCAGGTCGCCAAGGCCCGCGCCGCCGAGATGGAAGAAGCGCAAGGTTTCGCTCCCGGCAAGAAGGCCATGAAAGAATTGAAAGAGCGCGTCGCCGACGAACTGCTGCCGCGCGCCTTCTCGATCCGCAGCAACGTCTGGACCTGGATCGATCCGGTCAATGGCTGGCTGGTGGTCGACGCGGCCAGCCCGGCCAAGGCCGACGAAGTGATCAAGCTGCTGCTCAAGGCGGTCGACAAGCTGCCGCTGGAGAGCCTGCGCGTGCAGCGCTCGCCGGTGGGCGTGATGACCGAATGGCTGCAGGCCGACGACGCGCCGGCCGGTTTCACGGTCGACATGGACACCGAGCTGCGCGCCACCGGCGAGAGCAAGGCCGCCGTGCGCTACGTGCGCCACACGCTGGAGGCGGACGAGGTGCGCCGCCACATCGCCGCCGGCAAGCAGTGCACGCGCCTGGCGATGACGTGGGACAGCAAGATTTCCTTCGTGCTCACCGAATCGCTGGCGATCAAGGGCATCAAGCCGCTGGACGTGATCAGCGAAAAGGAATCGAGCACCAAGAACGACGACGAGCGTTTCGACGGCGACATGATGCTGATGACGGGCGAGCTGGCCAAGCTGATGGCCGACGTTGTCGAAGCACTGGGCGGCGAAGCGAAAGCCTAAGGTTTTGGGTTTAAAGAGAGCCGCGACATCTTAGGATTTCGCGGCTTTTTTTCATCCGGAATTTACAGCGGCTGGAACACGCCGGCCGCTTTATTTTTTTGCACGTTATCCCACGCGAAAATCTTGCCGTTCATCGCCACGTACACGCCGGGCGGCAAGGTTTGCGCGACGCCGCAGGCGAAGCCCAGGTTGAACAGCGCGTCCGAATCGGCGATCTCGTAGGGGATCATCGCGCCGGTCAGCACGATCGTGCGGTCCAGCCCGGCCGGTCCCAGCGTCATGGCCGTTTGCGGCATCGTGTCGGTGCCGTGGATGATCACGATCGCCTTCTCGGGCGCGGCGCGGCACGAGGCCAGGATGCGCTCGCGGTCGGCGTCGGCCATGTCGAGCGAATCCATCAGCGGCAACGTCTCGAGCGCCACGTCGACCGTCAGGCGGCAGCGCGCCAGCAGCGCCGGCACGTGGCTGTCGGCGAAGCCCAGGGTGCCGTTCAATTCGTGGTAGTGTTTATCAAAAGTGCCACCGGTGGCGAGGATGCGCAGGGTCATAATAAAAGCTCAAGCTAAGGAAAATGACCTGCATCATAACCCAAACCCCGCGCCGCCCAGGCTTGCAAAAAAGAGGGCGCGGCGGGCTGGAAAGTTGGGCATACTATGTCTACACTGGTTTCTTTTGTCCATCCGCACACCATGAAAGCCCTTGCTCCCGGAACCGTTATCTTTCACCGCCATCGCGGTTACGGCGTCATCACGTCGGTCAATTTGCTGACCGGCTGGATTTCCGCCCGCTTCGGCAGCGAGTCGCGCACGCTCGACCTGAACCTGTCGACCGACGAGGTGCAGTTCGCCGACGGCGAGGCGATCCTGTTCCGCCGCGCGCCGCCGGACCGCATGCCCCACGCGCGGTTAATGGCGGTGGTGCGCGCGTTGCACAAGGCCGGTTATCAAAGGCTCTATCTGTATTCCTGGCCCAAGCCGTCCGGGTTGCACTGGCGCTGGCATTTGTTCACCGGCCAGCGCGACTGGATGCAGCGCTCGTGGCGCGAGGGCTGGTACGGTTCGGGCGCCGACTACAACGTCAATCCGGTGATGGGCTGGGGCGATATGCCCGGCGCCAGCACCGAGGACTTGATCCACGCGCTGGCCAGGTTCGATCCGCAGGGGCTGGCGCAGGCGCTGGGGCGCGACGACGACCATACCGCCTGGTTCGACAGCGTGTGCGAGGCGCTGTTGCCAGGATATATGTACAGTCTGGACATGCAGCGTCCCGACGGCGGGCCGCTGACGGACATGCCATCGGTGCCGGTGATCCCGGTGCGGGCGACGTTGCCGCCGTACGCCGGGCCGGAGATCGGCTGGCCGCCCGGCTGGGCCGGGTTGTGGAACAAGGTGCACGTGATGCCGACGCCGCGCATCAACCTGACCGGCCTGCCGGAGGTGCCGGAGCAAACGGATTAGTGCACGGCCATGCCGCAAGATCAGGCTCCCTACGTGCCACCATGATTAATCATGGTTATCGGGGGCTACCCGCGTGCATTGGCCTTGTATTCCGGATTATTAATCTTGTCGCAAGCACCGTTGGCAAAATCCACCACATTCTGGAACGCGTGCCGGAAATACAGCTCATAACTGTCCCGTTCCACATACCCCAGATGCGGCGTGGCCAACACCGTCGGAATGCGCAACAGCGGCGAATCGGCCCCCAGCGGCTCCGACTCGAACACGTCCACCGCCGCGCAGCCCGGCCGGCCCTTGCCCAGCGCCTGCTCCAGCGCCCCCGGCTCCACCA
>DATMSN010000384.1:0-1729 GCA_035565375.1 Duganella sp.
GACCCGCGCGTGGATGTGACGCACGCGCGGCAAGGTCGCGGCCAGCGTTTGCGGCTGGTCGTCGAGCAGCGATTCGCAGGCGCAGCACCAGTGCGACAGGTCGGCCGTCAGCCGCAGCCCCGGCATCCGCTCCAGATACGGCAGCAACAGCATCGGATGCGCGCTGAAGCGGCTGCGGTGGATCTCGTGATAAATCGGCACGCCGTGCCGGCGCGAGATGTCGTCGGCCAGCGCCAGCAACTGCCCGTTTTGCTCCGGCGTGAAGTAGTCCTTGCCGGTCTGCGAGTTGACATGCAACGGCCCGGCGGCGCAGGCGTTGTCCAACAGCTCGGCCAGCGCCGCGCGGTGCGCGTCGAACCCCGGCTCCAGCGCGGTCTCCCATTGCGACGCGATCAGCCCCAGGCCGGCGGCGGCGATGCGGCCGGTCCAGTCTTGGCGCGCGGCGGCGTCCAGCGGCAGCGACATCTCGATGCCGTCGAAGCCGGCCGCCTTGACGCGATCGATGAACACCTGCGGCGCCAGTTCATTGTTGCCCCAGTGGGCGGCGAAGATTTGTACGATCAAAGGAAGCCCCGCACCGGGAAGCTGGCGTCGCGTTGTATCCAGTTCAGCGGCGAGTAGTCGGTGGCGCCGTCGGTCACGTGCAGCGTGTACGCGTGGCGCGAGAAGGCCGAGCGGTTCGGCGCGCTGTAGTGCGGCAGCAGCCCGTGGAAGCATACCAGGCTGCCGGCCTTGCACTCGAGCGGCACGGCGGTGCTGTCGTCCGGCCAGGGCATGTCGCTCAGTTTTTCCATGCGCACGTGGTCGCCGGTACGCAGGAAGCGTTCGCGCATCGGGCCGCGATGGCCGCCCGGTTCGGCCCACATGCAGCCGTTTTCCAGCGTCGCGTCCTCGAGCGCGAACCAGAAGGTGGTCACGCTCACCGGGTCGGTGTCGAAGTAGGTGGCGTCCTGGTGCCAGCGCACCTCGCCGCCGATGCCGGGCTGCTTGAAGATGTACATCGACTGCCACACCTGGGCGTCGTTCAGGCCCAGGTCGCGGGCGACGGCGACCAGGCGGGCGTCGGCCGAGAAGGCGCGGAACACCGGATCGAGATCGTGCATCGCGTGGCCGATCTTGTTAATCGACAGCGACTTGTCCTGTTTCAGTTGGCCGTCCGGGCCGAAGGCTTCCTCTTCAAAGAAGCAGCGCACGGTATTGTCCGAGCGCAGGAAATAGTCGTCGGTGGTTTTTTCCTGCTCGACGGTGCTGAAGATGCCGGCGCCCTTCGGGTCGAATTCGTTGACAATCTGCGCCGCCCGCGCGCGCAGCGTGGCGATCTCGGTGGCGCTCTTGAAGTCGGGCAGCACGATGTAGCCATCGCGTTGATATTGTTGTTTTTGCGCGTCTGTCAGCATGCCCGGCTCCCGAATGATAATGATGACCGGTCATTGTACGGCGCCGGCAAACGCCAAACAACGCGCAAAAGGTTGACACATTGTCGTCCCCATGGCGACAATCGGACATGGACCAATTACGCGCAATGGAGATTTTCGTCGAGGTGGCGCGGCTGCGCAGCTTCAGCGAGGCGGGCCGCCGGCTGGGGCTGACGCGGGCGATGGTCAGCAAGCATATCCTGCAGCTGGAGGACAAGCTGCAGGCGCGCCTGCTGCACCGCTCGACGCGCGAGGTGAGCCTGACCGACGCCGGCCAGGCCTATCTGGCGCCGTGCATGGCGACGGTGGCGCAG
>DATMSN010000385.1:0-6095 GCA_035565375.1 Duganella sp.
TCATCGCGCCGCGCGCAGGCAACGGACAGACCAGCGGCAGAAACTGCTGCTGCCGCGCCGAATACGCCATCAGCGCCCCGCTCTCCAGGTCGAAATACCAGCCGTGCAGCTTGAGCTTGCCCTCGTCGACCCGCCGCTTGAGCCAGGGATACGTCAACAAATTGTCCAGCGACAGCAGGATGCTGGCCAGCTCGCACGCGTGGTGCTGCTCGGCGCTGTCGCGGTGCCCAAGCTCGCGCCGTACGCGCGCCGCCACCGGCTCGGCGATGCGCATCCATTGGCCGACGAAATCGGTCTCGCGCGCGGCCGGCCGTGGCGCCATCAACGCGCGGATGCCGCCGCAGCGCGCGTGCCCGAGCACGATCACGCGCGCCACCTCCAGCTCGCAGACGGCAAATTCGATCGCCGAACTGACCCCGGCCGACGCCGTCGGCGTGCACGGCGGCACCAAGTTGGCGATGTTGCGCACCACGAACATGTCGCCGGGGTCGCTACCCGTCAGCAGCACCGGGTCGACCCGCGAGTCGCAGCAGCCGATCAGCAACGTGCCGGGCCGCTGCCCCGCGCGCAGATTGTCGTACAAGGTTTGGCTGTCGTTGAAATATTGCTGCTGGAAGCGGCTGAAGCCGCCGATGAATTTTTCGATGTCCTGCATGACGTTCCTTCAGCCGGCGCAGCGGCGCAGCGCGCCGGCGTCGGCAATGTTGATCTTGCGTCCCTTGACGGCGATCAGTTGTTGGGCGCTGAGCTCGGTGAGGATGCGCGAGAAGTGCTCCGGCGTCAGGTTCAGCCGCGACGCCAGCACCGCCTTGGTCACCGGCAAGGTCAGCTCGACGGGGCCGTCCTCGGCCAGCTCCTTGAGCAGGTAGCCCACCACCCGCTGCGTGCCCGAGCGCAGCGAATACGATTCCATGTCGCACATCAGGCTGTGCATGCGCTGGCTGAGACCGGCCAGCATCTTGCAGGCGAACTCCGGGTCGTTGTGGATCTCGCGGTAAATCGCCGCCTTCGATACGTGCAGCAACAGCGTGTCCTCCGTGGCCTGGGCCGAGACGATGTACGGGCTGCCCATGAACATCAGCGCTTGCCCGAAGCTGTGGCCCGGGCCGATCAGCTCGATCACCTTCTCGCCGCCGGACACCGAGGTGAACGACAGCTTGACCTGGCCATACAGCACCTGGTGGAAGCCAAGGCAAGGCTCGCCGCGCTGGAAGACGATCTCGCCGCGTTCGACATGGCGCTCGGTGGTGCCGAGCGCGAGGCGGTCGATCTCCTCCGCGCCCATCGAATTGAACAACGGCATGCGCGCCAGGAAGGTCTGCACCTTGATCTGTTTCTTGTCCATGCCCATACCTCAAATGGTTCGCGAGTAGCGCGCCGGGGCCGGGCCTTCCGGCGCCGGCGCGTGCAGGTAGCTGTCGAACGCCATGCAAATATTGCGTATCAGCAGGCGCCCGCGCATCTTGACCTTCAAGCCCTTGCTGCCGATGCACAACAAGCCCTCTTCCTCCAGCGGCTTGAGCCGTTCGATCTCGGCGGCGAAATAGGTGCGGGCGTCGACGCCGCCCGGCAGCGACAGGCGCGCGTAGTCAAGCTCGAAGTCGCACATCAGCTGGCCGATCACGGCGCGCCGCAGCAGGTCGTCGTCGCTCAGCGCGATGCCGCGCGCGATCGGCAACTCGCCACGGTCGAGCCGTTCGTAATAGGCCGACAGCGTCTTTTCGTTCTGGCTGTAGCTGGCGCCGACCGCGCTGATGGCCGACACGCCCAGCGCCACCATCGGCGCGTCCGCGTGCGTCGAATAGCCCTGGAAGTTGCGCTGCAGGCCGCCCTCGCGCTGGCTGCGCGCCAGGTCGTCCTCCGGCAGCGCGAAGTGGTCCATGCCGATGTAGACGTAACCGGCCGCCGTCAGCCGCTCGATGCACAGTCCCAGCATGGCCAGCTTGGTCTCGGCGTCCGGCAGCTCGTTCTCGACGATCAGCCGCTGCGCCTTGAACAGCCGCGGCATGTGCGCGTAGTTGTAGACGGCGATGCGGTCCGGCCGCGCGGCGACGATCTTGTCGAGCGTCGGCCCGAAACTGGCCACGCTTTGCAGCGGCAGGCCGTAGATCAAATCGACACTGATCGAGCGGAAGCCGTTGGCGCGCGCCGCCTCCAGCACTTCCAGCGTCTGTTCGTGCGACTGCACGCGGTTGACGGCGCGCTGCACCGCCGGGTCGAAGTCCTGGATGCCCAGGCTGATACGGTTGAAGCCCTGCCGGCGCAACGTGGCGATGCGCTCCGGCGTGACGGTGCGCGGATCGACTTCGATCGAGAACTCGCCCTCGTCGTCGGCGGCGAAATCGAAGTGCGCGCGCAGCGTCGCCAGCAGCTCGTCCATCTGCTCGTCGCTCAGGTAGGTCGGCGTGCCGCCGCCGAAGTGCAGCTGGTCGACCCGGTTGCGCCCGGCCAGCAACGCGCCTTGCAACGCGATCTCGCGGTACAGGTAACCGAGGTATTCGACCGCCTTGCTCCGGTCCTGCGTGATGATCTTGTTGCAGCCGCAGTAGTAGCACAGCGACGCGCAAAACGGGATGTGGACATACAGCGACAACGGCGCGCGGTTGCCGTCCGCGTCCAGGCTGGCGACGGCGGCACGGTATTGCCCGGGGCCGAAGTCGCCGCTGAACCGGTCCGCCGTCGGATACGAGGTGTAGCGCGGCCCGGTTTGATTGAGCTTGCGCACCAGCGCGGCGTCGAATTCCACCGACGGGGTCAGCGGAATCACCTTGGCGGCTGGCTTGAGGGCGGCTGGCATGGTCGTTCTCCGCGTTAGCAAGGCATGTCCGCGTTCTTGCGGGCGTAGCACCACCAGGTGATGGCGATGCAGCTGACATAGAACGCGATGAAGCCCCACAGCGCCGCGTCCGGACCGCCGGTCAGGGCGATCGAGGTGCCGTAGCTCTTCGGAATGAAGAAGGCGCCGTAGGCCGCGATGGCCGAGGTGAAGCCCAGCACGGCGGCGCCCTCCTTGTTGGCGTCGACGATGGCTTGCTGCTGCATGGCGTGCGGCTGGCCGGCGGCGGCGCGCTGGCGCTCGGTCAGGAAGATGACCGGGATCATGCGGAAGGTCGAGGCATTGCCGACGCCGGTGGCGGCGAACAGCAGCATGAACATCCAGAAGAAGCCGGTGAAGCTGCCGCCCGTGCCGCCCTGCGGCAGGAACGTGATCACGCCATACACCGCGGCGATCATGACGCCGAAGCTCCAGACGGTGACGCGGGCGCCGCCCAGCTTGTCGGAGATGACGCCGCCGATGACGCGCGCCAGCGCGCCGACCAATGGGCCGAGGAAGGCGTATTGCAGCGGATTGACATCCGGGAACTGGGTCTTGATCAGCAGCGGGAAGCCGGCCGAGTAGCCGATGAACGAGCCGAAGGTGCCGGTGTAGAGCCAGCACATCAGCCAGTTATGCTTGCGCTTGAAGATCACCGCCTGCTCGGCGAACGAGGCCTTGGCCGAGGCCAGGTCGTTCATGCCGAACCAGGCCAGCAGGCTGCTGACGACGATGAAGGGCACCCAGATGAAGCCGGCGTTCTGCAGCCACATGGTGGTGCTGACGCCAGCCTTGACGGCGGTTTGCGCCGCGCCGCCGAGACTGCCGAACACGCCGGCGGTGATCACCAGCGGCACGACGAACTGCACCGCCGACACGCCCAGGTTGCCCAGGCCGGCGTTCATGCCCAGCGCGTAACCCTTTTTCGCCTTCGGGTAGAAGAAGCTGATGTTGGCCATCGACGAGGCGAAGTTGCCGCCGCCGAAGCCGCACAGCAGCGCCAGGATCAGCATGGTCGGATAGCCGGTGGTCACGTCCTGCACCGCGAAGCCGATGCCGACGGCCGGGATCAGCAGCGAGGCGGTCGAGATCGTCGTCCATTTGCGGCCGCCGAAGATCGGCACCATGAACGAGTAGAAGATGCGCAAGGTGGCGCCGGACAGGCCGGGCAGCGCGGTCAGCCAGAACAGCTGGTTGGTGCTGTACTGGAAGCCGATGGCCGGCAGGTTGACCACCACCACGCTCCACACCATCCACACGGCAAACGCCAGCGCCAGCGCGGGGATCGAGATCCACAGGTTGCGGTTGGCGGTATCGCTGCCGCCGCTGGTCCAGAACGCGGGGCTTTCGGGTTCCCACGTGTTGATCATGTACTTGCTCATTATATTCTCCTTAAAATCATTGTGAATCAGGCGGCGGCCGGCACGGCGGCGGGCACGGCCGCCGCTGCGGCCGGACGGAACGAGTAATGCATCCACACCAGCGAGACGCACACCGCGCCGTACAGCAGCATGAAGGCGCTCGAACGCACGCCGGTCAGGTCCAGCAGCGCGCCGAACATGATCGGCAACACGAAACCTCCCAAACCACCGGCCAGCCCGACCACGCCCGAGACGGCGCCGATGTTGTCGCTGAAATCGTCGGCGATGAATTTGAAGACCGAGGCCTTGCCGACCGCCATCGCGGTGCCGACCACGAACAGCAGCGCGGTGAAGACCCACGGCGACAGCGCCAGGTTGATGCCGACGTCGCCATGGGTGGTCTTGACGATCATCGCGGTCGGCGGATACGACAGCAGGAAGAAGCACACCCAGCACACCCACATCACCCACCAGGTGACCTTGTGGGCGCCGTAGCGGTCCGAGATCCAGCCGCCCAGCGCGCGCAGCACGCCGCCCGGCAGCGAGAAGCACGCCGCCAGCAGCGCCGCCAGGCGCAGGTCGAAGCCGAATTCGCCGACGTAGTATTTGGTCATCCACAGCGCCAGGCCGACGTAGCCGCCGAACACCACCGAGTAATATTGGCAGTAGCGCCACACGCGGCGGTCCTTGAGCACCTTGACCTGCTCGGAGAACGGCACGCTGGCGCCGCTCTGGTGCGACGGATCGGTGGCCGAGAACATCCAGAACAACAGCGCCGTGACCAGCATCGCGACCGCGTACACGGTCGGCAGCGCCTGCCAGCCCCAGGCGGCGATGATGCCGGGCGCGACGAACTTGGTCAGCGCCGAGCCGGAATTGCCGGCGCCGAAGATGCCCATCGCCAGGCCGCGCCGTTCACGCGGGAACCAGCGCGCCACGTACGGCGTGCCGACCGAGAACGAGCCGCCGGCCAGGCCGATGAACAGCCCCAGCACGAGGAACTGCCAGAACTGCGTGGCCATGCCGATCAGGTAGATGGCCGGCACGGTGGAGAGCATCAGCAGGAAGAACACGATGCGGCCGCCGTATTTGTCGCACCAGATGCCCAGCGGCACCCGCACCAGCGAGCCGCTCAGCACCGGCATCGCGGCCAGCAGGCCGAATTCGGTTTCGTTCAGGCCCAGCATCTTCTTGATCGGAATGCCCAGCACGGCGAACATCATCCAGATCGCGAAGCAGATCGTGAACGACACGGTGCTGGTGGCCAGCACCCGGATTGCCTTATTGTTATTTGACACCTTGATTCTCCTGATACACATAGGGATGGCATCAGGTTACGCGGCGCCGCACAGGCCGCCAATCGGCAGGACGGCTATTTGTCCCAAGGCAAGCAGACTAGCCGTCTACGCCGAAATGACTAGGTCGAACAGGCGGGATTGACGAACCCGGCAAATATTCATAATCTGGATCAAGAAAAACATGCATTGAATATACATGTTTAGGCGCCAAGCCTAGAATCGGCGCCATCACCCCCGCACGGCGATCCGCTGCGGGGTCGTACCCCTCGGGGTACGACCCCTCTTTCGATGTGCGGGTTGGGCGCAGCAAGCGCCCCCAACCAGCAACCAAAAGGAACCATGCCATGCACGCCACACGCAAGCTCTGGACCTGGCTCGCCGTCATCTGCGTCCTCTCCTTCGCCGTCCTCGGCTGGGTCGGCGCGGAAATCTACCTGACCGCGCCGCCTATCCCCAAACAAATCGTCAGCGCCGACGGCGATGTGCTGTTCGACGAAGGCCAGGTCGACCGCGGCCAGCAAGCCTGGCTGTCGGCCGGCGGCCAGCAACTGGGCACCGTCTGGGGCCACGGCAGCTACGTCGCCCCCGACTGGTCGGCCGACTGGCTGCACCGCGAGGCCC
>DATMSN010000386.1:0-2311 GCA_035565375.1 Duganella sp.
ACGCGACGTGCTCGAGCGCGCGCTGTCGATGCGGCAGGTCGAACAGCGCATCGTCGCCGCCGCGCTGGAGGGCATGCCGCTGTCCGAGGCGCGCCGCCGCTTCGGCTATCACACGCTGCAACGCCAGCCCCAAAAATAAGCACATGAAGACACCCACCATGAACCACATCGTTAGTGCCGACACGCTGCGCGGCTTGCGCGAACTCGGCGCCGCCACCGTGCACGAGGCCCAGGGCGGCAAAGGCGCGCTTGACTGCGGCATGAAACCCATCGACGCCGCCATGCGCGTGGCCGGTCCGGCCTTCACGGTCGATGCCCGCCCCGCCGACAACCTGATGCTGCACTACGCCATGCTCAAGGCCCGGCCGGGCGACGTGCTGGTGGTCGACGCCAAGGGCTTCCTCGAAGCGGGCGTGTGGGGCGATGTCTTCACCGAGCAGGCCTTGAAGATAGGACTGGCGGGCCTCGTCATCAACGGCGCCGTGCGCGACGCCGCCGCCATCATCGCCGCCGGCTTTCCCGTCTTCGCGCGCGGCCTGTCGATCAAGGGCACCGGCAAACACCAGCCGGGCCGGATCGAAGTCCCCATCGTCATCGGCGACGTGCAAATCCACCCCGGAGACATCGTCGTCGGCGACCAGGACGGCCTGGTGGTGGTGGCGCGCGGCGACGCCGAGGCGGTACTCGCGCTGGGCCGCGCCCGCGAAGAGAAGGAAGCGGCCTACCGCGAGCAAATCAGAAACGGCGCGACGACCGTTGATCTGCTTGACCTCGCCGAGACATTGCAGCGCCTGAATCTGCGCTGATTCCCCGCGCCGATCCCGGACGACAAGCCACAAAACCACAAAAACCACAAAAGCCAGGAGACATCATGCATAGCAAATCCATTCCGGTGGAGGGCGCCGCTCGGCCGACGAAATACCGCTGGTTCGTCGCCGCGCTGTTCTTCATCATCTACACCATCGCCGCTGCGGACCGCGCCAACCTGGGCGTCGCGCTGCCGTTCCTGCGCAAGGAGTTCGCTATGACCAATACCGAGGCGGGTGGACTGGTCAGCCTGTTCCTGATCGCCTACGGGCTGGCGCAGCTGCCCTCCGCATGGCTGCTGTCGAAGTTCGGCATCCGCAAGGTGTTTACGATCTCGATGATATTGACCTCGATCGCCACCGGCCTGACCGGCATGGTCGGCTCGCTGCTGGCATTGAAGGTGTGCCGCGTGGCGCTGGGCGTGGCCGAGGGACCGCTGCCCATCGGCGTCACCTCCACCATCAACAACTGGTTCCCGGCCCGAGAAAAAGGCACGGCCACCGGCATCTTCCTGTCGTCGGTCAAGTTCGGGCCGGTGGTCACGCCCATCCTCGGCGCCGCCATCATCGCGGCGTGGGGATGGAAGGAAGTATTCATCCTGTTCGCCATTCCCGGCATTCTGCTGTCGGTGCTGTGGTATCTGCTGGTGGCCAACCAGCCGTCGGATAGCCGCTTCGTCAACAGCGCCGAACTGGCGTGCATCATAGAGGACGGTGGCGGCACCAACCGCCGCAGCCGGGGCACCGCTTCCAGGTCGATCCCCTGGCTCGACAAATTGATACGCGTGCGCGACGAAAAGGTATTGGACACCACCGGCGGCGTGCTGAAATCGTGGAACATCATCGGCTGCGCGCTCGGCTACTGCTGCCAGCTCGGCATCTCCAGCGTGCTGCTGGCCTGGATCCCGACGTATCTGCTGACGGTGAAGCACTTCTCGGTGATGAACATGGGCTTTGTCGCCGCCGCGCCGTGGGTGGGCGCGGTGTTCGGCAATATCCTCGGCGGCCTGTTCGCCGACCGGGTGCTCGACAAGCGCCGCAAACCGGGCATGTTGATTTCTGCGCTGTCGACCGCCGTCATGATGTATGTGCTGATCAACGCGCCGGCCGACCCTGTGGCCTACGGCCTGCTGTTGTTTTTGACCGGGATAATGCTCAGCATCGGCTATTCGGCGTACATGGTCTATCCAATGGCGTTCGTCTCCAAGGACAAGTTCCCGACCGCGAACGCGGTGGTGAACATGGGCGGACAACTGGGCGGCGCGGCCACGCCGTGGATCGTCGGCATGCTGCTCGACAGCCTTGGCTGGGATTATGTGTTCGGCTTCATGGCGGCGATCTCCTGCCTGACCTTCCTCGTGGTGCTGACGATTTCCGAACCGCTGAAGGTGCGCCAGTGATCCGGGTTCATGATCCCGTGTCACAGGGTGGCGGCGGCCGGCGCCGCCACCGGCGGCTGGGCGTCGAGCTTCAGATCCTTGCGGATGCCCGCCTCCACCAGCGCG
>DATMSN010000387.1:0-8728 GCA_035565375.1 Duganella sp.
AATCATAAACGGCTCAAGCTGACGCAAATAGCGCTCAGCCTGTCTATCGCGCTAGCGGCAGCACCGGCCTTCGCACAGAACACGACGTCGGCCATCGGCGGACGCATCTCGTCCGGCGACGGCAAGCCAGCGGCCGGTGCCGTGGTCTCCATCGTCCATACCGAGTCCGGTTCGGTCACCAACGTGATCACCGACGCCGATGGCCGCTACGTGCAGCGTGGCCTGCGCACCGGCGGTCCGTACACGATCACCATCACCAAAGACGGCGTCACCGAGAAACGCGAAGGCGTGTACATCCAGCTGGCCGAAACGGCCAGCGTCGATGCCACCCTTGGCGCGCCAGCCATGCAGACCGTGACCATCGCCGGTACCGGCGGCCGTTCGGAAAAATTCAACAAATCGAACATGGGCGCCGGCACCAGCATCAGCGCGACCGAACTGGCGATCCAGGGTTCGATCAACCGTAACCTGCAGGATTACGCCCGCGCCGATCCGCGCGTTTCGCAAACCGACAAGGAGCGCGGCGAAATGTCCGTCGCCGGCCAGAACTCGCGCTACAACTCGCTGACCATCGACGGCGTGTCCGTCAACGACACCTTCGGCCTGGAGGCGAGCGGCTCGCCGACCGCCAAGCAGCCGATCTCGATCGACGCGATCCAGTCGGTGCAGATCAACGTCGCCAACTACGACGTGACCCAGAAGGGCTACACCGGCGGCAACATCAACGCGGTGACCAAGTCCGGCACCAACACCGTCAAGGGCAGTGTCTACTACGTCTTCCGTAACGATTCGATGGCCGGCGACCGCTACAACGCGACGACCAACACCTACGCGTCGCCTGCGCCGTTCAAGGAAACCACCAAGGGCGGCACCATCGGCTTGCCGCTGATCAAGGACAAGCTGTTCCTGTTCGCCGGCTGGGAAAAGCTCGAGTCGACCCGCGCCGCGCCCGCCTTCGGCCCGCTGGGCAGCTCGATGACCAACGTCGGCATCACGCCGTCGGCGATCGCGGCGGCGCAGTCGATCGCGCAAAGCGCCTACGGCATCGATATCGGCACCAACAACGTGCCGTCTGGCACGCAGCTGGACGTGACCGACAAGCTCATCAAGCTGGACTGGAACATCAACGACAATCACCGCGCCATGTTCCGCTACTCGAAGACGGACCAGACCGAGCCTGTCTTCAGCGGCATGTCGGCCACCGGCCTGTCGCTCAATAGCGAATGGTACCAGCAGGGCAAGGTCATCGAGACCAAGGTCGCCCAGGTCCTGTCGGACTGGACGCCGGCGTTCTCGACCGAGTTCAAACTGTCCTCGCGCGACTATGACTCGCTGCCTACGCTGAACAGCACGCTGCCGCTGGTCGGCCTGCAGTTCTCCGGCGCGCTGCCGCCCGGCACCCCATCGACCGTGTCGACCGCCAACCGCACCCTGTTCTTCGGCACCGATAACAGCCGCCAGAAAAACGTGCTGGGCACCAAGACCATCGACGCCTACGCCGGCGCCAACTGGTCGCTGGGCGACCACGAGATCAAGTTCGGCGGCGACTACAGCCGCAACAAAATCTACAACGCGTTCCTGCAAAACGTCTGGGGTAACTACACGTTCGGCTGTATCACGAACGTCGCCTACCAGTTCAACAACGGCAACCTCGACTGCGGCAAGGCCAGCAACGCCCAGATCGAAGCGGCGATCCTGGAAAACTTCCGCCGCGGCCGCCCGAGCAGCTACAGCCTGCAGGTCGCCAATCCCGGCCTGACGCTGGATGACGCGATCTCGCGGTTCACGATGAAAAATTACGGTGCCTTCATTCAGGATACTTGGGCTGTCAGCTCGAATCTGAATGTGAGCTTCGGCTTGCGCCTGGACAGCACCGCCGTCGGCGAGCGTCCGCTGCGCAACGACCGCGTGGCCCAGGCGGCGATCGTCGGCAACGCTGCCACCAACACCCGCGCCTCCGGCGGTTTTGGCCTCGATAACACCAACACCTTCGACGGCCAGCACCTGATCCAGCCGCGCGCCGGCTTCAACTACAAGCTCGACACCGCGCGCCAGACGCAAATCCGCGGCGGCGCCGGCTTGTTCCAGGGCTCGGCCCTGACCGTTTGGCTGTCGAACCCGTTCTCCAATACCGGCGTGCAGACCCGCACCGTCGGTTGCGGCATCTCGGGTTACGGCGCTTGCCCGACTACCGACGGCCTGTTCCGCGCCGATATTAACAACCAGGCGACTAACTTCACCGGGTCGGTCCCAGCGGCCAACGTCGACGTGCTGGCGCAGGGCTTGAAGCAGCCGTCGGTGTGGAAGGCGAACATCGCCGTTGAGACCGAACTGCCTTGGTACAACCTGGTGCTGGGCGCCGAGTTCCTGAAAACCAAGGCCAAGGACGCGATCTACTACCAGAACGCCAACTTGGGCGTGGCCACCCGCACCGGCACCGATGGCCGCCCGCTGTACTACAACCGCCAAGGTTACGACCAGGCTTGCTGGTCGCCCACGGGCGCGTCGATCTCCAATGGCGCGTGCACCGGCTTTAGCGCCAAGGCGCTGAGCAACCTGTCGTTCAACAACGTGCTGGTCGCCACCAAGACCGACCAAGGCTACAGCAACGTCGCCACCATCTCGCTGACCCGTCCGATGATGAACGGCTGGAGCTGGTCGGCCGCCTACAGCTACACCTCGGCCAAGGAAGTATCGCCGCTGACGTCGTCGACCTCGGCGTCGAACTACTCCAGCCGCGCCACGTTCAATCCGAACGAGGAAGTCAACGCCAACTCGACCTACCTGGTGAAAGACCGTATCAGCGCGCTGCTCAACTTCCGCAAGCGCTTCTTCGGCAGCTACAACACCACGCTGGGCGTGTTCTACGAAGGTCGTTCGGGCAAGCCTTACAGCTGGACCGTCAACAACGACTTGAACGGCGACGGGCTGGCCGGTAATGACCTGATGTTCATCCCTTCGGCGCCGGGTTCGGGCCAGGTGGTGTTCTATGGCGACACGGCCACCAACCACGCCAACGAAGACAAGTTCTGGAGAGTCGTCAATTCGAACGGCGTGCTGCGCAATTCGAAAGGCCGCGTCGTCGATCGTAACAGCGACTTCGCGCCGTGGACCAACAGCTTCGACGTCCGCATCGCCCAGGAAATTCCTGGCTTCTTCAACAACAAGGCGACGTTCTCTCTCGACATCTTCAACTTCGGCAATCTGCTGAACCGTAAGTGGGGCCGTATCAACGAAGTCGGCTTCCAGAGCAATGGCGGTGTGGCGCGCAGCTTCGTCGACTACCAAGGCCTGGATGCATCGGGCAAGTACGTGTACCGCGTGCGCGACGTCGAAAGCGTCGACGTCCGTCAAGTCAAGGGCGAGTCGCAGTGGGCCATTCAGGCAACCGTACGTTACGAATTCTAAGTTCGTAGCACGTCTGTGATGTAAAACGGCTGGTGGCGACATCAGCCGTTTTTTTATTCCGGGACAGGTTTGTAACGCAATATTTCCCCCGGCCCCGGCGGCGTTTTTATGCCGGATTGGGCTGTACAATATTTGATTATTTCCGAGTTGATCAGTAATGACTAAACGTTTGAGTTCCGTCGCCGGCGCCGTGTTGGCGGGCGCGCTGGCGGGTCTGTTCGGCGGCTGCGCCGTCAAACCGCTGCCACCCGGCGTCGTCGAGGTGCAGCTGGCCACGTTGAACGACTTCCACGGCAATCTCGAGCCGAGCAAGTACGTGTGGGACAGCGTGCGCAATGCCGAAGCGCGCACGGTGATGGCCGGCGGTATCGATACGCTGGGCGCGGCGCTGCAGGCGTGGCGCAAGCAGGACCCTGAACTGCTGCTGGTGGGCGCCGGCGATTTGATCGGCGCCAGTCCCGCCATCTCGTCGATGTGGGCCGACGAGCCGACCATGGCCGCGATGGACTTGCTGGGACTGCGCGCGAGCACCGTCGGCAACCACGAATTCGACGCCGGCCGCGTGGAGCTGCTGCGCCAGCAGAGGGGCGGCTGCAAATCGCCGCGCGCCGCCAAGGCCTGCAAGTTCGAGCCGGACTACGCCGGCGCGAAATTCAACTACCTGGCGGCCAACGTCATCGACATGGTCACCCGCAAGCCGATTCTGCCGGCCTACAAGATCGAGACGGCGCACGGCGTCAAGGTGGGCTTCATCGGCACCGTGTTGCGCGAGACCGCCGAGACGGCGCTGGCCTCCGGTATCGCCGGCCTCGAATTCATCGACGAGGCGGACGCCATCAACCGCCAGCTGCCGGAACTGCGCAGGCAGGGCGTGGGCGTGTTCGTCGTGCTGCTGCATCAGGGCGGCACCACCGTCGAGAAATTCGACCAGCAGGATTGCGGCAAGCTGACAGGCCCGGTGGTGGACGTGGTCAAGCGCCTCGATCCGGCGATCCGCGTGGTCGTCAGCGGCCATTCGCACAAGGGCTACCTGTGCCGGGTGGACGGCCGCCTGGTGACGCAATCCGATTCGGCCGGCCATGTGATGGCGCGCATCAAGCTCAGGGTCGATACCAACACCAACACGCTGCGCGACGTCGGCGCCACGCAGGAGGTGATGGTGCCGGGGACCTGGCCGGCCGATCCCGCGCTCGACGCGTATCTGAAGAAGGCGCGCGAGCGCAGCGCCGCGCAACTGGCGCGTCCGGTGGCGGCGTTGGCCGTGCCGGGGGTGACGCGCGACCTCGATGACAACGGCGAGTCGCCGTTGGGCGATCTGGTGGCAGACTCGGTGCTGGCGGCGGGGCGTCCGTTCGGCGTGCAAATCGCTTTCATGAACAATGGCGGCATTCGTCAGGACCTGGGCGGCGGCGCGGGCAAGCGCGTGACCATCGGCCAGGCGCAGGCGGTGCTCCCGTTCGGCAACAAGCTCGTGGCGATGAATCTGAAAGGGTGGCAGATCCTGGAGTTGCTCGAGCAGCAGTGGCTAGGCGGGCGCGAATCGTGGCGCGGCCTGTTGCAGGTGTCCGAAGGCTTCACCTATCAGTGGGATGGAAGGCGCGGCGAGGGCAGCAAGGTGGTGCCCGACAGTGCGATGCTGAACGGCCTGCCGCTGCAGAAGGAATCGTCCTACCGGGTGATGATGAATAACTTCCTGGCCGAGGGCGGCGACGCCTTTCCGATGTTCGCCAATGGCGCCAACCGCGCCGAGACGGACATCCTCGCGATCGATGCGCTGACCGCCTACCTGGTCAAACGCGAAGAGATGGGCAAGCCGGCCGGCAAGGCTGAAACGCAGAAGCGCATCAGGCGCCTGCAGTAGTTCTTACTGAATATACGAATTGGAGTGGCCGCTATGCGTCGTGTTTTACTTTCCGTTGTTGTGCCGGCGTTGCTGGCATCGTCCGCCCCGGCGCGCGCCGAGTTTTCCATTCCCGGCTTTGAGCTGGTGCAGACGGCGCCCGTCGAAACGTCGCTGCGCAGCGACGACCTGCGCGATCCGGCGACGGTGTGGAGCGAGATGTTCGACAACGCCAAAAGCGAGATCGTGATCGGCCAGTTTTATGCCGTCAACAAGCCGGGAAGCGTGTTCGCGAAAGTCGTCGAGCACCTGGAGGCGGCCGGCAAGCGCGGCGTCAAGATCCGCTTCCTGCTCGAACAAAAGGGCCTGGGCCTGTCGGAGAAGCCGACCCTCGACCAGTTGCGGGCGATTCCCAACCTGGAGCTGCGCGTCCTCGATTTCAGCAAGTTGACCGGCAACGGCATCATTCACGCCAAGTACATGGTGGTCGACGGCGCCACGGCCTTCGTCGGCAGCCAGAACTTCGACTGGCGCTCGTTCGAGCATATCCATGAGACGGGCCTGCGCATCACCGATCAGAAGATGGTCGCCGAGGTGCTGGCGGTGTTCAACCAGGACTGGCGCGCGCAGGCGCTGACGACGCAGGGCGCCACGGTGCCGGCGCTGAACGTGGCCACCGCCGTCCCCAACTACCGCCAGCAGACCTTCCTGCTGGCCAGTCCGAACCGCTACAACCCGGCCGGCATCGGCGATTCGGAATCCGGGTTGCCGGCATTGCTGGCCGAGGCGAAAAGCGAAGTGCGCATCCAGCTGCTGGATTACGCTCCGCTCAGTTATGGGCCGAAGGGCACGCGCCCTTACTACGCGGTGATCGACAACGCGGTGCGCGCCGCCGCCAATCGCGGCGTCAAGGTCAAGCTGATGGTATCGAACTGGAATCTGGAGCAGCCCGCGCAGGCCTATTTGAAAAGCCTGGCGGTGCTGCCGAACGTGGAGATCCGCGTGGTGACCTTGCCGGTGGCGTCGAGCGGTTTCATTCCGTTCGCGCGCGTCATCCACAGCAAGACCATGGTGATCGACAATCAGGTCGCGTGGGTCGGCACCAGCAACTGGGCCGGCGGCTATATGGATTTGTCGCGTAATATGGAGGTGGTGATGCGCAACGAGAAAATGGCGCGGCGCCTGGCGGCGATGCAGGAACAGACCTGGAGCTCGCAGTACGCGCAGGCGCTGGACATCAACAAGCAGTATCCCAAACCGGTCAAAGGCAGCGCGGAATGAAAAAGCTATTGGTGGTGGCGGCGCTAAGCGGCGCCTTCGTCTCGTTCAATGCGCAGGCGTGGGGCAACGACGGCCACCGCTCGGTCGGCGCCATCGCCGACCAGCTGATCAAGGGCAGCAACGCCGAAAAGCGCGTGCGGGAATTGCTGCTGCCCGGCGAGAGCCTGGAAAAAATCGCCATCTGGGCCGATTGCGTCAAGGGCACCTTCTGCGGTCCGCAGACCGCCGAAATGGCGGCCTACGTGGCGGCCAATCCGCGCCACGCCGAGTACCACTACGCCAACGTGCCGTTCCAGCTGACGGAGTACCACGACCATGCGGTGGGCACCGAGGACGACGACGTCGTGCAGACGCTCAGGCAGTGCATCGCCACGCTGCAGGGCAAGGGCGACAAGAGCGGCAATCCGCACAACTTCACGCCGCGCCAGGCCCTGTTGATCCTGACGCACCTGGCCGGCGATATCGCGCAGCCGCTGCACATGGGCGAGGCGTATGTCGGCAAGGGCGGCGGTTTCGTCGTGCCGGCAAGCCAGGCGCAGATCGACGCCGGCGAGGCGTTCGCCACCCAGGGCGGCAACAACCTGCTGCTCGACGACGTCAAACTGAGTGAGGCCAGCGGACGCCTGATCCCGCCGCCGGAGGCCGAGAACGTCGATCCGCCCGGGCCGCCGCGCCCGCCGCGCGCCACCCGGCCGCTGCATTCGTACTGGGATGGCACGGCGGTGAATTACGCCTTTCGCCGCATCGACGCGCGCACGCCGGAGCAGTTCGCGCAAGCGATCATCGCCGCCCATCCGACGGTGGCCGTCTACGGCGGCGATCCTGTCGACTGGCCCTATCGGTGGGCCGAGCGCTCGCTGGCGGTATCCAAGCTGGCGTATGAAGGCCTGACGCCGGGCGCGGTTGCGCGCCAGACCAGCAAGACCACCGGCGAGGCATACA
The DNA here is from genome assembly GCA_035565375.1 of Duganella sp. Taxonomy (GTDB): domain Bacteria; phylum Pseudomonadota; class Gammaproteobacteria; order Burkholderiales; family Burkholderiaceae_D; genus Rugamonas. The sequence continues at coordinate 7,472 of DATMSN010000387.1, forward strand.
ACGTCTGGCCGGTGTCGGTGCCGGCCGATTATCCCCTGCCGAGCTCGGCATTAGCGCGTACGCAGCTGACCGAGGGCGGCTACCAGCTGGCCGCCGTGCTGAAGGCGATCTGGCCCGGATGATGGTGCCGTAACAACGGATCGCGCGCACGGTTGGAGACCGTGTTGACTTTCGACATGGCTATTGCTTATTCTAGGGCTAGAACTTTTACTACCGTCGGCCCAGCCCCCGCCCACGTCCATTTGGTTTTCGCTAGCTAACGCTGCTGGAGGTGGTATGGAAAAGCACGCCGCAACCCTATTGCGCCGGATGACGTCGACGGCGGCGCTGACCGTCTTTTGCACGGTGGCCGGCGCCCAGAACACGGCGGCGCCGGCCGATCCCGAACCGGCGGTGTCGCCGTTCAGCGCCAACGTCACGCTGGCCTCGCAATACGTCTCGCGCGGCTTTCGCCAGACCTGGGGCAAGCCCGCGCTGCAAGGCGGTTTCGATTACGCCGGCCCGGCCGGTTTTTCGGCCGGCACCTGGCTGTCGACCGTCAGCAACCGCTATATCGAGGACGGCACGCTGGAGTGGGACCTGTACGGCGCCTACACCGGCAGCGCCGGCGCGATCGGCTACACCGGCGCGCTCTACGTCTACATCTACCCCGGCGCCGAGTACCGCGCCACCCACACCACTTACGACTACACCGAAGTCGCGCTGGCCCTGAACTATAAGTTCGCCTACGCCAAATACAACTACACCGTCAGCAAGGAATTCTTCGGCATCGAGAACGCGCGCGGCACCGGCTACCTGGATATCGGCGCCAACGTCGACCTGGGCGGCGGCTATGCGCTGCAGCTGCACGCCGGCCAGGGCAGGGTGGCCAACAACAGCGCCTGGAACTGGCGCGATTACAAGGTCGGCGTCAGCAAGGCGCTGGCGCCCGGGTGGAGCGCGGCCGCCGCCTACACCCGCGCCCACGGCGCCACCGACGCCTACGACCGCTACACGCTGGGGATACCCAATTCCGCCGGCGTGATCGAGAGTTCCAATCCGGCCGCGGGCACCTTCGTGCTGTCGCTGACCCGGACCTTCTGACCCTTCCCAGTACAGGCCATCCATGACTATCGCCGCCTCCTCCGACGCCCCGCGGCGTCTCCGCTTTGCCTCCGCGCTTTCCCTCAACGCCAAGATCTGTGCCGCCGCCACCGCGCTGGTGGTGCTTAGCCTGGCGGTCACCGCCACCGTGATCGGCATTCGCAGCAGCGCCAG
>DATMSN010000388.1:0-6687 GCA_035565375.1 Duganella sp.
CCGGCGACGGCGCCGGCTGCTGCGATTGCGTGGTGGCGCAACCGAGCAGGGCCAGCAACGCCGCGCCCCACGCGGGACCGCCGATGCGGGCGGATCGATGTCGGCTCATGATGTCCTCCTTGATAATGAGCGCGGCCCGGGACGACAGCCCGCCCCGGGCCGCACGCTTCACTTATACCCTATTAATTGAACCTGAACGCGATCGTGAACGGCGCCAGCTCGTACGCGGTGCCGCCCCGGTAGGTGCGGAAATACACCGTCGTCGGCGTCGTCCCGGTGTTCTTGTACGACTGCACGATCCGGGTGTTCGAATGGCTGCTGTACTTGACAGGAACGACATCGGTGCTGGCGTTGTTGACGACGAACAGGCCCCAGTACGCGTACTCGCTCGACAGCCAGGCGCCGACGAAGTCGCCGGTCACGGTCTGCCCCGGGGACAGCGTCACCTGATAGTAACGGTTGGTGGCCGGGTCGGCGTTGCCGATGAAGCCGGTCTTGCCGCTGCCCAGCGTCTCGGCTGTGGCGATCGAGGTGTTGCCGGCGCCGGTCTGCTGCAGCGGCGTGGAGGCCGGCGGCGTCGAGTACCACACCGGCAGGCCGTTGGGGCTGGTGATGACGACGTTGCCGTCGTCGCGCACCGCGCCGGTTGCGCCCGGCGAGCTGTAGGTGCCGGCGTTCCACAGCGGCACCCGGCTGCTGTTCTTGTAGACCACCAGGTTGCCGTCCGCCTGCAACAGCGCGAAGGCGTTCGGGTTGTTGTACGTGTTGGCGTTCCACAGCGGCGTTCCGGTGCTGTTGCGGTAGACCACCAGGTTGCCGTCGGCCTGCATCACCAGCGAATACTGGCCGTTGCACGAGGTGACGCCTTCATCCTTCGACAGGTTGCGGCCGGCGTCGAGCACGCCGCAGGCGGTGGCGTTCCACGCGGCGCCGACGTTGACCGCGCGGAAGGCGTTCCAGACCGCCTTTTCCTCGGCCGAACCGTTGCCGTACAGGTCGCGCGCGGCGGCGATCGACCCCTCGCGGGCCGACACATAGTTGGTGGTGTTGGTCAGGTAGACGGTCAGCGCGCGGTACCAGATGCGCGCGGCGCGGTCGTTGCCGATGCCGGTCATGCCCGACGGCAGATACGTCGACGACATGTTGCCGGAGGTGGTCGCGCCCTGGCTCAGGAAGTAGAAGGCGCGGTTCATCGGGCCGCTGCTGTAGTGCACGTCGGAGTCGGCGATGGTCAGGTTCCACGCGTCGAAGCTCTGGCCGTCCAGGCTCGGCTTGTACATGTAGCGGAACGGCGAGGCGCCGATGCCCTCGCCGATGGTCCAATTGCCGCCGGTGGCGGGAATCGTCGAGGTGCCGCCGCCGCGTTTGTAGAACTCGACCATGGCGCCGAAGATGTCCGAGGTGGCCTCGTTCAGGCCGCCCGATTCGCCGATGTAGTACAGGCCCGCCGTTTTGGCCGTGACGCCGTGGGTCAGCTCGTGGCCGGTCACGTCCAGCGCGGTGACGTTTTTGTAGGAGGCGTTGCCGTCGCCGTAGTGCATGCAGAAGCAGGTGTCGGACCAGTAGGCGTTGACGCCGCTGTATTGCGGCAGCGGATCGTGCACCACGGCATAGGTGGCCTTGCCGGCGCCGTCGATGCCGTCGCGGCCGAAGATGTTCTTGTAGAAGTCCCAGGTCGCGCCGACACCGTAGGCGACGTCGACGGCCGGGGTCTGGTAGGTGTCGCTGGTGGTGCCGCTGCCGGGCGTGTAGTTCTGGCCGTCGCCCCAGGTGTTGGTGGCGTCGGTGAAGATGTCGCCGATGACCGGCGTCGCGGTATTGTATTTGAGCACGACGTTGTTGCCGAAGCTGCCGCCGGCGCCGCGCAGCATGTCGCGCAGCTCGTAGCCGCCGGCGGTGCTGTTGGTGTTGAGCGAGACGGTGCCGTTGTAGTAGCCGCGGGCGCCGGTGGCCACCGTGTGCGCCGTCTGCAGGCTGTTCCACTGCTTGACGATGGCGCCGGTGTTGGCGTCGATCAGGAAGTCGACATGCTTGACGCCGTCGTTCTTGTTGTTCAGTTCGACGTGGACATGGTAGGTCAACAGGTGGCGCAGCACGCGCTCCCCGACCATGGTGGCGTCGATGTCGCTGTCGGCTACGCCGCGCGGCAACACTTGTTCGGTTTCCGGATAGATGACCAGTTCGAAGACCGGCTCGGTGGAAAATTTCCCTTTCGGCAGCAGGGTTTTGCGGACCACCGCCAGCGCCTCGTCGGTCGACAGGCGCGGCGTGGTGGCGACGCTGATCTCGGTCTTGAGCGCGTTGGTCAGCGCCAGTTGCTGGCCGCCGGCGTCGGCGTGGGTGATGACCTCGCCGCCCCAGATCTTGACGCCCTGGTAGCGCTGCTGGAAGCGGGTGTGGCTGTGCGCGAACTCGTCGACCACGGTGCTGACCGGGGCCAGCTGGTCGTTGCCGGTCAGTCCCAGTTCCGCGCGCATGGCGTTGAGGTGTTCGCTGGCCGCGGCGACGCGGGCCTGCACCGCGGCTGGCTGGCTCGCTTGCCTGGCTAGCTCGACACCCACCGGAGCGATCTGCGCCATGACAGGGCTCACGGTGAGAAGTGGACATAACAGAAGAATCGCCTGCTTAATCGCTTTTAATTGACTAATTTTCATGTATTCCCTCTTGGTGAATGGACGGACGAGCCAAGGAAACCCGTTTGCCGATCCTTGACCCCGAGAAATAATAGCCAAGAAAAATTGCCAAAAATATTTATTTTTATTTTTTGTCAATATTTGCGGGATTGTGAGATTCGTAGAGTTTTGCCGGGGCAAATGCCGGGTAAACTTGTCGGGAGCGTCGCTGCGGTCCGGCCGGGCGGCGCAAATCAGATCATCGGAATGGACGCCCGCACGGTAAAATAGCCGGTTATTGAATCAGCGGTGGGCAGCGTATGAACATGGTAGCAAACGAGCAATTGGTGGAACACGTGGTGGCGCCGGACGAGGGCATCGTGGCGCCGGTCGGTCCGGCCTTCGTCCACCTGCGGGTGCACTCGGAGTATTCGATCGTCGACGGCCTGGTGCGCATCGACGACCTGGTCGGCGCCGCCGCCAAGGACAAGCAGGCGGCGCTGGCCGTCACCGACCTGTCCAACATGTTCGGCATGGTCAAGTTCTACAAGAGCGCGCGCGGCAAGGGCATCAAGCCGGTCATCGGCGTCGACGTCTGGATCACCAACGACGACAACCGCGACAAGCCGTCGCGCCTGATGCTGTTCGCGAAAAACCGCATGGGCTACCTGCAGCTGTGCGAGCTGCTGTCGACCGCCTGGCTGACCAACCAGTACAAGGGCCGCGCCGAGCTGCGCACCGAGTGGCTCGCCGAGCTGACGTCGAAAACCTACGACCTGCTGCCCGACGATAATCCGGCCAACGGCCTGATCGCGCTGTCCGGCGCCCATTTCGGCGACGTCGGCATCGCCATCGAAAACGGCAATCCGGCGCTGGCCGAGAAGAACGCGCAGAAGTGGGCGGCGATCTTCCCCGGCCATTTCTATATCGAGATCCAGCGCGCCGGCCAGGCCAACCAGGAAACGCAGGTGCGCCATTCGGTGGCGCTGGCGGCCAAACTGGGCCTGCCGGTGGTGGCCACCCACCCGGTGCAGTTCATCTCCGGCGACGAGTACATCGCCCACGAGGCGCGCACCTGTATCGCCGAGGGCGAGATGCTGGCCAATAACAAGCGCGTGCGCCGCTTCAACGAGAACATGCGCTTCCTGTCGCAGGCCGAGATGCGCGAGCTGTTCGCCGACCTGCCGGCGGCGCTGCAAAACTCGGTGGAAATCGCCAAGCGCTGCAACCTGACGCTCACCCTGGGCAAGCCGCAACTGCCGAACTTCCCGACCCCGCCGGGCATGACGATCGACGAGTTCCTGGTGGCCGAATCGAAGGCCGGCCTGGAAAAACGCCTGATCCACCTGTACCCAAATCCAGAGAAGCGCGAGCAGGAGCGTCCGCGCTACGAGGCGCGCCTGAAGTTCGAGACCGATACCATCTGCAACATGAAGTTCCCCGGTTACTTCCTGATCGTGGCGGAGTTCATCCAGTGGGCCAAGGAGAACGGCGTGCCGGTCGGGCCGGGCCGCGGTTCGGGCGCCGGTTCGCTGGTGGCCTATTCGCTGTTGATCACCGATCTGGACCCGCTCAAATACAACCTGCTGTTCGAGCGCTTCCTGAACCCGGAACGCGTTTCGATGCCCGACTTCGACATCGACTTTTGCCAGGAGGGGCGCGACCGCGTCATCCAGCACGTCAAGGATTTGTACGGCAAGGAGGCGGTCTCGCAGATCGCCACCTTCGGCACCATGGCGGCCAAGGGCGCGATCCGCGACGTCGGCCGCGTGATGGACTTCGGCTATAACTTCTGCGACGGCGTCTCCAAGCTGATTCCGTTCAAGCCGGGCAAGCCGGTGTCGATCGCCGAGGCGATCGAGGAGGAGCCGATGCTCAAGGAGCGCCAGCAGAACGAGGAGGAGGTGGCGCAGCTGCTCGATCTGGCGCAGCAGGTCGAGGGCATCACCCGCAACATCGGCATGCACGCCGGCGGCGTGTTGATCGCGCCGGGCAAGCTGACCGACTTCTGCCCGCTGTACACGCAGGGCGGCGACTCGGGCGTGGTGTCGCAGTACGACAAGGACGACGTCGAGGCCGTGGGCCTGGTCAAGTTCGACTTTTTGGGCCTGACCACGCTGACCATCCTGGACCGCGCGGTGCGCTACATCAAGGCGCTCGATCCGAAGGAGGCCGAGTTCGACCTGGCGCGCCTGCCGCTCAACGACCGGCCGTCGTACGAGCTGCTGACCAAGGCGAAAACCGTCGCCGTCTTCCAGCTGGAGTCGCGCGGCATGCAGGGCATGCTGAAGGACGCGCGTCCCGACCGTTTCGAGGACATCATCGCGCTGGTGGCGCTGTACCGTCCGGGCCCGATGGACCTGATCCCCGACTTCTGCAAACGCAAGCACGGCGAAAAGTTCGACTATCCCGATCCGCGCACCGAGTCCATTCTGTCCGAAACCTACGGCATCATGGTGTATCAGGAGCAGGTGATGCAGATGGCGCAGATCGTCGGCGGCTACTCGCTGGGCGGCGCCGACATGCTGCGCCGCGCGATGGGCAAGAAGAAGGCCGAGGAGATGGCCGAGCACCGCGAGATCTTCCGCGCCGGCGCCGCCAAGGACGGCTTGACCGCGCAGAAGGCCGACGAGATCTTCGACTTGATGGAAAAGTTCGCCGGCTACGGCTTCAACAAGTCGCACGCCGCCGCCTACGCGCTGCTGTCGTACCATACCGCCTACCTGAAGGCGCACCACCCGGCCGCGTTCATGGCGGCCAACATGTCGCTGGCGATGGACGACACCGAGAAGGTCAAGATCCTGGTCGAGGACTCGATCGACATCTGCGGCCTGACCATCCTGCCGCCGGACATCAACAAGTCCGACTACCGCTTCATGCCGGACGGCCCGCCGCCGTCGGTCACCGGCAAGAAGGTCACGCAGATCCGCTACGGCCTCGGCGCGGTGAAAGGCTCGGGCCAGAGCGCGATCGAGGCGATCATCGCCGCGCGCACCGCCGGCGGTCCGTTTGTCAGCCTGTTCGACTTCTGCAAGCGGGTCGACAAGAAGCAGATCAACCGCCGCACCATCGAGTCGCTGATCCGCTCGGGCGCCTTCGATTGCCTCAATATCGACCGCGCGATCCTGCTGGCGTCGGTCGGCTTCGCGATGGAGTGCGCCGACCAGGAAGCCAAGGCGGCCAACCAGGTCAGCCTGTTCGGCGGCGACGACAGCGACCTGGTGGCGCCGCCGGAGTACGTCAAATGCGCGCCGTTCACCGACCGCCAGAAGCTGGCCGAGGAAAAGATCGCGCTCGGGTTCTATTTGTCGGGCCACATGTTCGACTCGTTCGCGCCCGAGGCGCGCCGCTTCGCCCGCACCAAGCTGGCCGAGTTGGAACCGTCGCGCGAGCCGCGCATGCTGTGCGGCGTGATCACCGGCATCCGGCCGCAGATGACGCAGCGCGGCAAGATCCTGATCGTCACGCTGGACGACAAGACGGCGGTGGTCGAGGTGACCGTGTATTCCGAGGTGTTCGAGGAGAACAAGCGCATGTTCAAGGACGACGAGTTCCTCGCCGTCGTCGGCAAGGTGTCGGAGGACCGCTTCTCGGGTGGATTGCGGATCTCGGCCGAGCGGGTGTTCGACATCGTCACCGCGCGCGTCAACTACGGCAAGCAGCTGGCGCTGTCGCTGCCGACCAGCGTCGACGCCAAGAAGATGGCCGAGCTGCTGGCGCCGCACCGCATGGCCGACGGCCTGCCGGTGGCGATGCGGGTGGCGCCGCAGGGCGTCAAATGCGTGCTGCAGCTGGGGGAGGGCTGGCGCGTGGCGCCGTCGGACGACCTCCAGCTGGCGTTGAAGCAGGGCCTGGGCGCCAGCGAGGTCGAGATCGAGTATTAAAAGAGCACGTGTTCCACGTAGGGCGGATTACGCGCCTTGAGCGCCGCGCACACCGCGTCGGCCAGTTGCGTGAACATCTCATGGCGCTTGCGCACCTCCGAGCGCTTCTTCGACGGCACCAGCGCCAGGTCCGGCTCGGCCGGCGCCGCGCACGGCAGCGTGTGGTCGCCGTCGGCGCGCCGCTCGGCCCC
>DATMSN010000389.1:0-3370 GCA_035565375.1 Duganella sp.
GCAGCCCGCTGGCGCTGCGCACGAACAACTCGTCCTTCAGCAGCAGCCGCAAGCGCCCCAGCGCCGCGCTCATGGCCGGCTGCGTGCGCCCGATGCGCACGCCGGCGCGCGTGACGTTACGCTCGCAGATCAGGGCGTCGAAGGCGACGAGGAGGTTGAGGTCGATGCCATGTAAATCCATGGCGTGGATGATACCGCATATCCATTATCGATTGGAATTGTGTGGCCGGCGTTGCTACAGTGGCCGTGTCACTCAACCGGAACGAAAGCACACCATGACCATGCAGGACAACGGCCTGACCCGGGCCCAGCAGCAAGCCATCGAAAACCTCTACGGCGCCTTCAACGACAAGAATCCCGACCTGCTCGACCAGGCGCTGGCGGTCGACTGGGAGGATATTCCGCTCGGCCCCGACCAGCGGCCCGGTCTGGCGGGCATGAAGCCGGTGATCGGCCTGTTCACCACCGCCTTCCCGGACGTGAGGATCACGATCCTCGACATTTTCGGCCGCGACGGCCGCGCCGCCGTGCGCGCGCGGATCACCGGCACGCATCTGGGCGAGTTCCTCGGCGTCGCCCCGACCGGCAAGCCGATCGACATCGCGATCCATGAATTCCACCACCTGTCGGCCGACCGCGTCACCCGCACCTGGCACCTGGAGGACTGGTTCGCCATGCTGAACCAGGTGGGGGCGTGGCCGCCCAAGGCGGTCTGACCACTTCGCCTTGCGGTCTGATAGGTAAACGTTTTACAACAAATGCTTGACGTAATCGTTTACCTTCCCTAGCCTTCGTAACCGGAGATTTCAAATTACCGCTACGAAGAGAAAGGTTGACAATGAAGCACTTTCCCCGCCGGCTGGCCCTGCTGATCGCCGCCGTCCTCGCCGCCGGTGCCGTCCAGGCCGAAGGCCCGTACCGCAACACCGACAACAAGAGCGCCAACGACGCCGGCGAAGGCACTTATCCGGTGCCCTATAAAAAGCCGACCGAGGCCGAGATCGTCGGCGCGCTCGACCGCGTGCGCGGCTACATCGACAGCATCACGCCGACCCGCGTGGTCGACAAGGCGAGCGGCAAGCCGATCACCGACCTCGGCAAGCCGGTCGCCGGCGCCGTGTTCGAGCCGTCGCCGGGCGATTTCGGCTTGATGGTGTACGAGATGGGCGTGATCCACGCCGGCCTGCTGAAGGCGAGCGAGGTCACCGGCGACAAGCGCTACAGCGACGTCACGCGCCGCCACCTGCAGTTTTTCAAGGACACGCTACCCTATTTCCGCGCGCAGGAAGCCCAGTTCAAGCTGGGCCGCGCCAACAGCTTCACCCGTTTCCTCGAGCCGCGCTCGCTCGACGACAGCGGCTCGATGTGCGCGGCGCTGGTGCGCGCCCGCTTCGCCAAGGTCGGGCCGGACCTCAAGGGCATGATCGACACCTGCAGCGGCTATGTACAGAAGAAGCAGTACCGCCTCGACGACGGCACCTTCGCGCGCCAGCGTCCGCAGGCCTCGTCGCTGTGGGCCGACGACATGTACATGGGCATCCCGGCGCTGGCCGAGATGGGCCACCTGACCGGCGAGCGCGCCTGGTTCGACGACGCCGCCTCGAACGTACTGACGATGGCCAAGCACCTGTACAACGAGCGCAACGGCCTGTTCACGCACGGCTGGAACGCCAACAACCCGGACGCGCCGCGTTTCTACTGGGCGCGCGCCAACGGCTGGGCGGTGCTGTCGATGAGCGACCTGCTCGACGTGCTGCCGAAGGACCATCCCGCCTATCCGAAGGTGCTGGCGCAGTTGCGCGCCAGCCTGCGCGGCATCGCCGAGCTGCAATCGGGCACCGGCCTGTGGCACCAGATGCTCGACCGTAACGATTCGTACCTGGAAACGTCGGCCACCGCGATCTTCGTCTACGTCTACGCGCACGCGATCAACGAAGGCTGGATCAGCCCGACGACCTACGGCTCGATCGCCCAGGCCGGATGGATCGGCCTGGGCACGCGCATCAACGCCAAGGGACAGGTGGAAGGCACCTGCGTCGGCACCACGTTCGCCAGCGACCAGGTGTACTACTACAACCGTCCGGTCAGCGTCGACGCGATGCATGGCTACGGTCCGGTGCTGCTGGCCGGCGCCGAGATGCTGAAATTGCTCAAGAATCCGGCCGTCGACATCCAGCACAAGCTGCGCACCTACCACTACATGCCGCGCGAGAACGGGTCGAAGATCAGCGAGCACTGATCCGTCCGCCGGCTGGCGATGGCCCCGGCCGGGGCCATCGGTCCGCTTAGCTGCGGTACAGCGGGTTGGGGGCGGCGTACACCGTGACCTTTTGCTTGAGGGTGCCGGCCGGCGCGATCTTCGGGTGCGCCTTCACAACGGGCGGACGGAGAGCCCGCCCTGGTGGCCAACACTCGGTTTACTGCGTGGACAATTGGATCTATCTGGAGGATGACTTGAACAAAAAGACGAGCGGTCTGGACAACGGTATGTCGCCGGGGCGGCGGCAACTCATGGTATCGGCCGGCCTGGCGATGGCATTTCCCGGATTGGCAGGCGCAACGGTGGTCGCCACCACGGCGACCAGCGGCCGGGAAAATCTCGAACTATGGTATCAAAGGCCGGCCGGCGCCTGGGTCGAGGCGCTACCGGTCGGCAATGGCCGCCTGGGGGCGATGTGCTTCGGACGGGTGGCCCAGGAGCGCATCCAGTTGAACGAGGACACGCTGTTCGCCGGCGGACCGTACGACCCGAACAATCCGCGTTCGCTGGAGGCGTTGCCGGCGATCAGGGCGCTGGTCGATCAGGGGGAGTTTGGCAAAGCGGCGGACATGATCGCTTCCTCGATGATGGCCAAGCCGTTGCAACAGATGCCCTACGGCGCGGCCGGCGACCTGCTGCTGGACTTCCAGGGCATGTCCGGGGCCGACAACTACCAGCGGTCGCTCGAACTGGACACCGCCATCGCCACCACCCGCTTCGCGGATGGCAAGGCGCGTCATGTGCGCGAAGTCTTTTCCAGTGCGCCCGACCAGGTGATCGTCATCCGCCTGACAGCCCAGGGCGGCACGCTGAATTTCGATCTCGGCTACCGTCATCCGGCCGACGCGAAGTATGGCGACACCGACTATGACGGCCACCAGAAAGCGGCTGCGTCAATCGGCGTGCCGTGGGACTATCGCGAACCGCCACGCGCCGGCCGGCCGCCGTCGACATTGTCGGTGCGCGCCGACGGTGGCGATGCGTTGCTGATCGATGGGCGCAATATCGCATCGTCCGGCATTCCGGCGGCGCTGCGCTACGCGGTGCGCGTGAAGGTCCTCGGCGATGGCGCGATCACGCCGCGCGGCGACCGCATCGAGGTGCGCGGCG
>DATMSN010000390.1:0-2946 GCA_035565375.1 Duganella sp.
AGGTTGATCTGGGTCTGCGCGCGGTCGGCGGCCGGCACGAAGCCGGTCGGCAGCAGGCCGACCAGCGAGATCGAGCCGGCGAAGAACGCGGCGGCGGCCAGCGCCGTGATGCCGCGGTGTTTCAGGCACCAGCGCATCACGCGCAGGTAGCGCACCATCACCCAGCTGTCCTTTTCTTCCGCATGCGCGATCGGCTTGAGCAGGTAGGCCGCCATCATCGGCGTCAGCAAGCGCGCCACCACCAGCGACGCCAGCACCGCGATCACCGAGGTCCAGCCGAACTGCTTGAAGAACAGGCCCGCCACGCCGCTCATGAAGGCGGTCGGCAGGAACACGGCCACCAGCGCGAAGGTGGTGGCGATGACGGCCATGCCGATCTCGTCGGCCGCCTCCATCGCCGCCTCCATCGGGGTTTTACCCATGCGCAGGTGGCGCGCGATGTTTTCGATTTCGACGATGGCGTCGTCGACCAGCACGCCGACCACCAGCGCCAGCGACAGCAGGGTCACGGTGTTGAGCGTGTAGCCGAACAGGTAGATGCCGAGGAAGGCCGGCATCACCGACAGCGGCAGCGCGGCGGCGGCCACCAGGGTGGCGCGCCAGTCGCGCAGGAACCACCACACCACCAGCACCGCCAGCAGCGCGCCTTCGTACAGCAGCTCCATCGAGCCGTCGAAGTTCTCCTCCACCGGCAGGGCGTTGTCGATGACTTGTTTGAGCACCACTTTCGGGTTGTTCGCCTCCAGCTCCTTGACCGCCGCGCGCGCGCCTTTGGCCACCGCCAGCTCGCTGGCGCCCTTGTTGCGGAAGATCTCAAAGCCGATCACCTCCTTGCCGTCCTGCAGCGCGATGGCGCGCGGCTCGGAGACGGTGTCGGTGATGGTGGCCACCTGGTCGAGCCGCACGCGGCGGCCGTCGGTCAACGGCAGGTCCATGGCGGCCAGTTCGGCCGCGCTCTTGACGGTGCCGATGGTGCGCACCGATTGCTCGGCGCCGCTGACGTCACCGCGTCCGCCCGGCGCTTCCTTCTGCACCAGCCGCAGTTGGCGCGACACGTCCAGCGCCGACACGCGCAGCGCCGCCATGCGGGCCTCGTCGAGTTCCACGCGGATTTCGCGGTACACGCCGCCGACGCGTTTGACCGAACCGATGCCGGGCACCGCCAGCAACCGCTTGGCGACGACATTGTCGACGTACCAGCTCAGCTCCTGCTTGTCCATTTTCTCGCCGGGCACCTGGGCGGCGGCGGCGGTGAAGGTCAGCACCACGCGGCCGGCGGTGGAGGCCTTGGTCACGGTCGGGTCGCGCAGCTCGGCCGGCATGTCGGCCTTGATGCGGGCCACCGCGTCGCGCACGTCGTTGACGGCGTCCGAGATCTGCTTCTCCAGCACGAATTCGATGGTGGTGGTCGAGACGCCGTCGAGCACCGTGGTGTGGATGTTCTTCACGCCTTGCAGGGTGGCGACGGAGTCCTCGATCTTGCGGGCCACCTCGGTCTCCAGCTGCGCCGGCGCGCTGCCGTCGAGGGTGGCCGTGACGGTGACGATCGGCAGTTCGATGTCGGGGAAGTCCTGCACCGGATTGGCCTTGTAGGCCATCAGGCCGGCCAAGGTGAGCAGGGCGAACAGCATGATCGCCGGGATCGGGTTCTTGATCGACAGGGAGGAAAAATTCATGGCGTTCCCTTATTTGACGACGGCCGGCTTGGCCGCCGAGGCGGTGGCCGGCGCGGCCTCGGCGACGACGTGCACCAGGTCGCCGTCGTTGAGGAAGCCGGCGCCGCGCAGCACCACCTGGGTGTCGGCCCCCAGGCCGCCCTTGACCTCGATGCGGTCGCCCAGGCGGCGGCCCGGTTGCACCTTGATCTGACTGACCTTGCTGTCCGCGTTCAGGCGGAACACGAAGCTGAAGCCGTCGCGCACGACGATCGATTGCTGCGGCACGGTCAGCGCGTCGGATTTACCCAGTTCGAACTGGCCGCTGGCGAACATGCCGGCCTTGAACGGCGCCTCGCCGGCGCCGGCGCCCGGCGGCAGGTCGACGTACACCAGCGCCGAGCGGGTTTGCAGGTCGACGGTCGGCGCGATCATGCGCACCTTGCCCGTCACCTCGCTGCCGTTGGCCGCCTTGACGATAGCGCCGGTGCCCGGTTTGAGGTTGCGCAGGTCGGCGGCCACCACTTCGGCGCGCCATTCCAGGCGGCCCTGGCGGATCATGCGGAACAGCTCCGTGCCGGGCGCCGACACCGAGCCGACGGTGGCGTTGGCGGTCCTGGCGGAGATGATGCCGCTGTCCGGCGCCACCACTTTGGTGTACTTAAGGCGCAGCTGCTGGTTGGCCAGCGCCGCCTTGGCCGAGGCGATGCGGGCGTTGGCGGTTTGCTCGGTCGTGTTGTACTGGCTGATCTGCTGCGCGCTCAGGGCGCCGGAGTTTTGCAGCGTGCGGGCGCGGGCGGCGTTGGCCACGGCGTCGGCGGCGTTGGCCTCCGCTTCCTGCAGCGCCGCTTTCGATTGGGCGATGTCGGCGTTGATGGTCTCGGCCGAGAACACGGCCAGCACGTCGCCGGCCTTGACGACGTCGCCGACGTTGACGCGCACCTCGGTCAGGCGCAGGCCGTTCGATTCGCTGCTGACGCTCGCCTCCTGCCAGGCGGCGACGTTGCCGTTGGCGGCCAGCTTGATCGGCAGGCTGGCGGTGGACGGCTTGGTGGTGGTGACGGTCAGCGCGGCCTTCGGCGCCTCCGCTTTCTTGTCATCGGCGGCCTGGCTGGCCGGCGAGTACACGGCCATGCCGATGCCGCCGGCGACGAAGACCGCCAGCACGGCGATGGCGAGCGGTTTCAGATTGGTTTTCATAGTTTTCATGATGGACGGGGAGGTTGTTTTATTTGACGTTGGGGGTGGCGCCGCCGGCGGCGTTGGCGATCGCGGGGGCGGCGTCGGCCGG
>DATMSN010000391.1:0-4934 GCA_035565375.1 Duganella sp.
AGCGCGGTCGCGACCGTGACGATGGTGGCGGTGGCCAGCGCCGCCGCCACCGCCAGCGCGATGGCCAGCGGACGCAGATTCAGTTCGGAATTCATATCTGTCTCTCTTTATTATTGGGTGAAATCAGCGGTCGGAATACATGCCGGCGTATTTCAGGCCGTAGTACAGGATAAAGGTATAGCAAGCGGCGGGAACGACGAACGACAGCTGAAGGCCGATCGTGTCGGCCAGCAGGCCTTGCGCGAACGGCACCAGGGCGCCGCCCACGATGGCCATGCACAGGATACCGGAACCCTGGCTGGTCAGGGGACCGAGCTTGAACAGCGCCATGCTGAAGATGGTCGGGAACATGATGGAGTTGAACAGCCCGACCGCGATGATCGACCACATGGCCAGCGGGCCATGGGAGAAGATCGCCGTCAGTATCAGCACGATCGACGCGGCGGCGTTGAACGCCAGCGCCTTGCCCGGGCTGACGTAGCGCATCACGCCGAAACCGATGAAGCGGCCGATCATGGCGCCCAGCCAGTAGAAGCTGACGTAGTTGGCGGCCGCGCCGTGGGACATGCCGGCGATATTGGATTCGCCGAGGAAGTTGATGAGGAAGCTGCCGATGCTGACTTCTCCGCCGACGTACAGGAAGATGCCGATCGCGCCCAGCACCAGGTGGCGGTGCGACGTCACTTTTTTGTCCAGCGTGTAGGCGCCGCCGGCTTCGGCATCGACGATCTTCGGCAGCCGCACCAGCGCGAACAGGATCGCGATGGCCAGCAGCGTGGCCGCCAGCACCAGGTATGGCCCCTGCACGGTGGCCGCCTCCTCGGCCTTGGTCTTGACGATGTTGGCGACGGCGGGCACACCCTCCGACAGGATCAGGAAACCGCCCAGCGCCGGAGCGATCGCGGTGCCCAGCGAATTGAACGCCTGCGTCAGCGTCAGGCGGCTCGACGCGGTGGCCGGCGCGCCGAGCGCGGCGACGTAGGGATTGGCGGACACCTGCAGGATGGTGATGCCGCCGGCGAGGACGAACAAGGCCAGGAGGAACAGCGCGTAGCCGCTCATCGAAGCGGGATAGAACATGGCGCAGCCGATGGCGGCGACCACCAGCCCGGCGACCGCGCCCCGTTGGTACCCGAGGCGCTTGATCAGCATCCCGGCCGGGAGCGAGACGATGAAGTAGGCGCCGAAGAAGCAGAACTGCACCAGCATCGCCTGCACGTAGGTCAGCGTATAAATCGATTTAAGGTGCGGAATGAGGACATCGTTCAGCGACGTGATCAACCCCCACATGAAGAACAGCAGCGTGATGATCATCATCGGGAAGGTGTTGCTGCCTCCCGCCTGATGCGCATGGTCGTGGGTATTCAAAGTTGCCGGTGCAACGTGTTCCATCAGCTGTCTCCTCTAGGATGGTTTTATATTAATGAAAAGATTCTGCATCGGCGCCGCGCAAGGGTCAAATAGCAAGCGAATTTGGGGCGCAGTTTAGCCGCCTTCACTAAACACGCGATGCCAGGCGATACGCCGTGTTGCGCTGCAGCGTACGGCTAAAAAGCACGTGTTTAGTAAATTGCGCTAAACTTTTCGTGAAAACCGACCTGCCGTTTGACCGTGAGTGGACGCTTATGCAAGACTGCATCCACACCAGAAACCCGCCGACGGCACCGCCGCGAGCCGGTTCATCGAGAGATTTGGAGACTGAGATGGGCGAATCCATAAATAACGCTGCGACCACGGGAGTGACGATACGGGATATCGCCCGCGTCGCCGGCGTCTCGGCGGGGACCATTTCACGCGCGCTGAAAAACGAGCCGGGATTGACCGAGGCGACCCGCCAGATGGTGCTCGAAGCGGCGCGCACGCTCGGTTACGACTTCTGCAAACTGCGCCCGAAACGACTGCGCCGGCTGACGTTCCTGCTGCACCGCCAGCACAACACGGCGTCGAGCAGTCCGTTCTACTCGCCGGTGCTGCACGGCGCCGAGGAGGCCTGCCGCAAGCAGGGCATCGTGCTGTCGTTCATGGCGGTCGGCCCGGCCGATGGATTGATCGACCAGATACGCATGCACGCGCCGGACGGCATCGTCTGCGCCGGATTCTTCGAGCCGGAGACGCTCAGCGCCCTGCGCTCGACCGGCAAGCAACTGGTGCTGATCGATATGAAGCTGCGCGGTTACAGCTCCGTCAACCCGGACAATATGATGGGCGGCTACCTGGCCACCAAACACCTGATCGACACCGGCCGAACGCGGGTCGGCTTCATCTCCGGTCCGCTGTCGCACTACAGTATCCGCGAACGCGCGCGCGGCTATCGCCAGGCGCTGTTCGAAGAAGGCATCCTGGCCGACCCGCGCCTGGAAGCGGGACTGCCGGACGGCGTCGACCTGGAAACCGGCGCGTGGGAAGCGATGGAGCAGTTGCTGGCACTGCCCCATCCGCCCGATGCCGTGTTTTGCTACAACGACAGCGCCGCGCTGGTGGCGATGCGCTGCTGCCTGGCCAAGGGATTGAAGGTCCCGCACGATATCGCGATCGTCGGCTTCGACGACATTTCGACCGCTGTGCTGGGACATCGCCCGTTGACGACGCTGCGCATCGATAAAAAAGCGCTTGGCGCGCTGGGCGTGGAAATGCTGCTCAACGGCCCGCACAACGAGCCGGTGGAAAAAATCGCGCCGGTGGAATTGGTGGTGCGGGCCAGCACCGTGTTTGACGGCTGGCGGGTACAAAAGCCGCAAGGCAAAGGGGGCAGCGTGGCAGCCGCCTAAGCCCGACCAAACCCAAGCAACATGGCGCGCCCTTCGGCGTTCGGCTTGGCCGCAACGCGGGGATCGGTGCGCGCCCAAGAAAATTTAACGCCTGAAGATTTAACCCGGGGCCGCCGTGAAAAAGCGCCCGCCTATCAACCAACAACGGACCTCAATGATGGTACCCGATTTTCAATCCCGCGCGACGCTGCTGAACCACATCCGCCATACCCGCCACTTCTACGACAGCCGCTGCGTGGACGCCAGCGGCGGCTTCTATCACTTCTACAAGGATGACGGCACCGTCTACGACGCCCGCACGCGTCATCTGGTCAGCAGCACGCGCTTCATCTTCACCCACGCGATGGCATGGCGCCAATTCGGCGAGGCGGCCGACCAGCAGCGCCTGCGCCACGGCCTGGCCTTCCTGCGCGGCGCCCACCGCAATCCGGAGACCGGCGGCTACGCCTGGCAGCTGGACTGGAACAATGGCGAGGGCCGCGTCACCGACGGCACCAACCACTGCTACGGCCTGGCCTTCGTGCTGCTCGCCTACAGCCACGCGCTGATGGCCGGCGAAAGCGACGCCCGCGCATGGATAGACGAGACCTTCGAGCTGATGGAGCGGCGCTTCTGGGATGCCAGGTTTGGCCTGTACGCCGACGAGGCCAGCGCCGACTGGTCGACCCTGGACGCCTATCGCGGCCAGAACGCCAACATGCACGCCTGCGAGGCGCTGATCGCGGCCTTCGAAGCGACCGGCGAGCGCGCCTTCCTGCTGCGCGCCGAAACGCTGGCGCGCAACATCACCCAACGCCAGGCCGCGCTGGCCGGCAATCTGATTTGGGAACACTATCACGCCGACTGGTCGGTCGACACCGAATACAACCGCCACGACAAGAGCAACATCTTCCGTCCGTGGGGTTACCAGCCGGGTCACCTGACCGAATGGGCCAAGCTGCTGCTGCTGCTGGAGCGCCACGGCGACCAGCTCGAAGGCGGCAAGGACTGGCTGCTGCCGCGCGCCGTGGAGTTGTTCAACGCCGCGATGGACAAGGCGTGGGACGCAGAGCACGGCGGCATCTACTACGGTTTCGGGCCGGACGACAGCATCTGCGACGACCTCAAATACTTCTGGGTGCAGGCCGAGAGCCTGGCCACCGCCGCCCTGCTGGGCGCGCGCACCGGCGAGGCGGGCTACTGGACCTGGTACGATAAAATCTGGGCCTATAGCTGGGAGCATTTCGTCGATCACCAATACGGCGCGTGGTATCGCATCCTCGGCGCCGACAACAGCAAACTGACCGACGAGAAAAGCCCGGCCGGCAAAGTGGATTACCACACCATGGGCGCCTGCTACGAAGTACTGAACGTGTTGAAGGACTGAGATGGCGACTTTTCCATTATTTGTGGCGGCGGGCGAAGCGCTGACCGACATGATCGTGCAGGATCCGGCGCAACAGCATTGGCTTAGCCAGGTCGGCGGCTCGACCTGGAACGTGGCGCGCACGATGGCCAGGCTGGAGGTGCCGACCGCGTTCGCCGGCGCCATCAGCGGCGACGTCTTCGGCGACGCGCTGCACAGCGCCAGCGAGGCGGCCAACCTGGACATGCGCTTCCTGCAGCGCTATGCCAAGTCGCCGCTGCTGGCAATCGTGCACCGCACCGATCCACCGGCCTACTTCTTCGTCGGCGACGACAGCGCCGATCTGCATTTCGACGCCTCGCTGCTGCCGGAGGCCTGGCGCGCGCACTGCAAGTGGGTGCACTTCGGCGGCATCAGCCTGGCGCGCCAGCCGCTGGCGGGCAAGCTGGTGGCGCTGGCCGAACAGCTCAAACTGGACGGTGTGCGCATCAGCTTCGACCCGAACTACCGGCTGCTGATGGACGAACGCTATGACGCCACGTTGCGCCGCATGACCGAACTGGCCGACGTGGTCAAGGTATCGGAGGAGGACCTGGCGGGCCTGTTCCGCACCGACGACATCGAGACCGCGTTCGCCACGCTGCGCGGCTGGAATCCGGCGGCGATCTATTTGTACACCAAGGGCGGCGACGGCGCCTCGCTGCATATCGGCGGCGACGCCTGGCAGTTGCCGGCGCCGCGCATCACCGTGGTGGACACCGTCGGCGCGGGCGACGCCAGCATCGCCGCGCTGGCCTACAGCATGATGCATCACGCCGATC
>DATMSN010000392.1:0-3735 GCA_035565375.1 Duganella sp.
CCTGCTCGGCGGCGTGCGACAGGCCCAGCGTACGCATCAGCTTATCGCCGGGCAGCGCCGCGACGCCGGCGATCTCGCTCAGGCGGCCCTGGCCGAGACGGCGCTTGTAATCCATCTGCCACATGCGCTCCTGGGCATGGACGTAGCCGAGCGCGAAGAATGCATCGGCGTCGCTGGCGGCGCCGATGTGCGGCACCCCGGCGGCATCGCGCGCCACCCGCACCGGCGCCGTCAGCCCCGGCACCACCAGTTGCCCCTGTACCTGCGGCAAGCTGTGACGCAATGTCAGCCACAACGCCCCCGTCCCCAGCAGCAAAGGCAGCACCAGCCACACCACGACCCGCGCCAGCAACGGATGGCGGCCGAATAAACGTACTTTCACCGCGATGACTCACTATTAAAATTAGCCGAGGGCAAGAATATAGGCAGCGGTTTCATTGCCAGTCAAGCACTTTTAATAAAAACGTATGCTTAACGATTTAAGACGGCTTTTTTACAACTAATTGTTTATTTGTATCCATTTTTTTACAACTACCCTGTGACAGACGCGGGCCGGCCGCGCTATGATCGTCGCCTTTGTGAATACGCAACGGCCGTACCGCCTACCGCCCGCCAAACCAATGACCGACATCTCAGCAACATCGTTCCGTCGCCGGCCTGTTTGTTTTGTGCTGTTAGTTTTGCCCGCCATCGGCCTGTCCCATGCCCAGACCCGGGCGGAGGCGATCGCCACGCCGGACGGCGCCGCCGCGACGGCGCCGATGCAGGTGGTGGCGGTGCAAGGCACGGCCGCGAGCTACGATGCGCGCCGCTATGACACCGCCGGCAAAATCGTGGTCGACCGGGAAGAATTGCAGAAATTCGGCGACGCCACCGTGGCCGATGTGCTGAAGCGCCAGCCGGGCATCGCCGTCGATGGCAACGGCGCCATCAGCATGCGCGGCCTGGCCAACGGTTATACCCAGATCCTGCTCAACGGCGAGAAAGTGGCGCCGGGCTTTTCCATCGACTCGCTGTCGCCCGACCTGATTGAAAAAATCGAGATCCTGCGCAGCGCCACCGCCGAGCACCGCACCGACTCGATCGCCGGCACCATCAACATCATTCTGAAAAAAGCCGCGCGCCGCAGCCAGAACACCGCCAAGGCCAGCCTGGCCAATGCACGCGGGCGCTGGACGCCGGGCGTCAGCCTGGAAATCTCCGAACGCGGCGAAGCCCTGTCGTACAGCCTGCTCGGGGCGCTCAACCGGCGCGACTTCCTGGTGACCACCAGGGAGCAGACCACGGGCCTGAACGCGGCGGCCCAGCCCGACCTGGCGCGCGTCAGCGGCATGCGCATGACGGGCCGCACCGACACCATCAGCCTGACGCCGAACGCCGAGCTGAAAATGCGGGGCGGCGACAGCCTGTCGTTGCAAACCTTCCTGTCCCGCACGCAAACGGACAAGGACCTCGGCGGCAATTCGCTGACCACGCTGGGCGATCCGCTGGACTACGCCAGCAACCGCCAACTGACCGACGAACGGGTGACCCAGCTGCGCGCCGACCTGGCCTGGACCCATAAAATCGCCTCCGGCTCCACCCTCGAACTAAAGCTCAAGGCCGAGTCGAACAAGCGCGACACCGACTTCAACCAGCGCGGCTTCAGCGATACCGGACGCCTCGACCTGGAAGACCACACGCTGTCGCACGCCCATGGCCGCAGCCTGCAGAGCAGCGGCAAGTACACCAACCGCCTGTTCGGCAAGCACGCGCTGGTGATGGGCTGGGACGGCGAAGCGGCGCGGCGCAACGAAGACCGCCTGCAGACGCTGTCGGCGCTCAACGGCGCCGACGGCGGCTACAGCGCGCTGGACTTCGACGCCACCATCCGCCGCCTCGGCGTGTACCTGCAGGACGAATGGACGCCGAGCGAGCGGCTGTCGGTCTACCTCGGCATTCGCAGCGAGCGCATCAACATGGAAACCCGCGGCAATCTGTTCGACACCATCGGCCACCGCGAGCACATGCTGTCGCCGCTGATGCAACTGCTGTGGAAGCTGCCCGACACCGAGGAAGACCAAATCCGCGCCGGCCTCAGCCGCACTTACCGGCCGCCGGAGCTGGCCGCGCTGGTGCCGCGCCCCTATACGTCGACCAACAACTCGCAGACCGATCCCGATACCCGCGGCAATCCGGCGCTGCGGCCGGAACGCGCGCTGGGCCTGGACCTGGCGTATGAGCGCAACTGGAAGAGCGGCGCCATGTTGAGCGTGGGCGGCTACCTGCGCAAGATCGACGCCCATATGCGCGACGAGGTGGTGCTGGAGGGCGCGCGCTGGGTCTCGTACCCGGTCAACGGCGGCCGCGCCACCATCCGCGGCGTCGAGCTGGACGGCAAATTCCCGCTGCGCTCGCTGCTGCCGCGGGCGCCCAAGGTCGACATCCGCTTCAACCTGACGCGCAACTGGTCGCGCGTGGACGACCTGCCCGGTCCCGACAACCGGGTCGGCGACCAGCTGCGCCTGACGTCGACGCTGGGCGCCGACTACCAGGCCTCGCAGCGCTGGACCTTGGGCGCCGCCTACACCTTCAAGACCGGCGGCGCCGTGCGCTCGGGTCCGCACCTGGTCGACATCACCGGCTACCGCCGCGAGCTCGACATGTACGCCGTGCGCCAGCTCGGCCCCCGGGCCAAGCTGCGCATGACGCTGTCGAACGCGCTGCACCAGGACTTGCTCAACGGAACCCGCTATTTCGACGCGCAGCAACAGCGCCAGGTGCTGCAATACCGGGTGACGCCGGTGGTGCTGCGCGCCGCGCTGGAATGGACCTACTGAGGGCGCCGGTCGATGAAGGTCTACGCGCTGTCGGATCTGCACATCGACCACGCCGACAACCGCGAGTGGCTTGAGCGCCTTCCGGACGCCGCCCTGCGCGGCGACGTGCTGCTGCTGGCCGGCGACGTCAGCGACTCCCTGCCGCGGCTGCGCTGGGCGTTCACCGAGCTGACCCGGCGCTTTCTGAAAGTGCTGTACGTGCCGGGCAACCATGAGCTATGGCTGCTGCGCGACGATGCCGCCGATTCATTCGCCAAATTCGACCAGGTCGCCGCGCTGGCCGCCGAATGCGGCGTGTCGATGGCGCCATTCCACTGCGGGCCGCTGTCCATCGTGCCGCTGCTGTCGTGGTACGACTTTTCCTTCGGCGAACCCACCCCGGAACTGCTGGCGGCGTGGACCGACTTCCGCGCCTGCCGCTGGCCGCCGGGCGTGGGACCGGCGCAGGTGGCGAGCCGCTTTCACGCGATGAACGCGCCGTATCTGCAGACCCGCAATCGCCATGTGCTGAGCTTTTCGCATTTCCTGCCGCGTCCCGACCTGCTGCCCACGCCGCTCGGTCCGATCCGCGCGCTGCTGCTCCCGGTGCTCGGCAGCAGCGCGCTGGAACAGCAACTCCGCCAGTTGCGGCCGCAGCTGCATGTGTTCGGCCACAGCCACGCCAGGCTGCGCTGCGTGCACGACGGCATCACCTATCTCAACCAGGCCATCGGCTATCCGCAGGAGCGCGGCGGCACGCCGCCCGCGCTCACCAGCATCTTCGAACTTTGTTTGTAAAGGCCCCGCCATGACTCCAGTCCACACCGACCAGCCTTTCCCCACCCTCGCCGACTGCCTGCGCGGGCACGCCGCGCGGGTGCCGGAGCGCCCGCTGTACCGCTTCCTGGACAGCCAGGGGCGGGTGGACCGGGTCCTC
>DATMSN010000393.1:0-2439 GCA_035565375.1 Duganella sp.
GGCCAACGCCGCCGCCGGGGTGGATGCCACCGCTGCCGATACCGTCGATACCGCCGCGGCGGCCGCCGCGCCGATGGCCACCGTGGAGATCGCCACCCGCAAAACCCGCTCGTCGGTCGCGATGACCAAGGGCGATATGCAGAAGATCCTGCCTGGCATCAATCCGCTGAAGGCGCTGCAAACCTTGCCCGGCGTGAGCTTCCAGACCGCCGACCCGTGGGGCAACAACGAGCAAAACACGTCGCTGTTCATCCACGGCTTCAGCGGCCAGCAGCTGGGCTACACGATGGACGGCGTGCCGCTGGGCGACCAGCAATACGGCAACTACAACGGCCTGTCGCCGCAGCGCGCCGTCATCAGCGAGAACGTCGGCAGCGTGATCCTGTCGTCCGGCGCCGGCGACCTGTCGACCGCGTCGACGAGCAACCTGGGCGGCACCATCGAGACCTTCTCCAGCGATCCGCAACAGACCCGCAACGTGGCGCTGCAGCAGACCGTCGGCAGCTACAAGACCTCGCGCACCTTCGTGCGCTACGACACCGGCAGCTTCGGCGACGGCAACAGCGCCTACATCTCCGGCGTGCACCACGAACAGCGCGCCTGGGACTTCGAGGGCCGCCAGGGCGGCGACCAGTTCAACGCCAAGTTCGTCAATCAGTCGAACCTGGGCAAGCTGACCTTGTTCGTCAACTACTCCGACAAGATCGAGCCGAACGAGGACAGCACCGTGCGCTCGGCCACCGAAAAATATCAGCCGTACACCCGCCCCTTCCTGTATCCGAACATCCAGCAGGCGCTGTCGTACCTGTCGCCGACCGGCGTCACGCCCGCCGCCGACGGCAACAACTACCGCAATTACTACGGCGACGCCCAGCGCACCGACTGGCTGACCTACGCCAAGTTCGACATGAACCTGGGCGCATCGACCACCTGGTCCAACCAGGTCTACTACCACAACGACGACGGCGTCGGCGTGGTGGCCGGCCCGATCGGCGTGGCCGGCCTGCCGGGCCTGTTCTCGGTCTACTTCCCCGGCCAGAACCTGAAGCAGGTGTTCGGCAACTCCGGCTACGCCACGCGCACCACCGAATACGCCATCAACCGCAGCGGCTACCTGTCGAGCCTGACCACCGAACTGGGCGACCACAAGCTGCAGGCCAGCCTCTGGCTCGAAAGCAACCGCTCGTCGGCCTACCGCCGCTGGTACGCGTTCGACGTCAACCATCCAAGCTCGCCGTACGACCGTCCGAGCGATCCGCTGATCACGCAGTACGGCAGCAAGATCGACAACAAGGTCGCGCAGATTTCGGTGCAGGACGAATGGCGCGTGCGCGACGACCTGGCGCTGCAGGCCGGCTTCAAATCGAGCCTGCAATGGGCCGACGGCCAGTTCCCGGTGCAGCCGAAGGTCGGCGCCATCGCCAACGGCTCGACCGCCCTGCCGGTCGGCAAGATCACCACCAAGAAATGGCTGCTGCCGCAGCTCGGCGCGCGCTGGGACATCACGCCGCATGACCAGTTGTTCGTCAACGTGCAAAAGAACATGCGCCAGTTCGTCACCTACGGCGGCGGCGGCGCCTCGCCGTGGAGCCTGGCGAGCCAGCAGGCGTTCGACCTGTTCCGCGACACCGCCAAGCCGGAAACCTCGATCACCTATGAAGCGGGCCTGCGCACCAGCCACCAGCTCGACATCGGCGGCGCGAGCGCCATCGACGGCCAGGTCAACGTCTACCACGTCGATTTCAAGGACCGCCTGTTGCAGATCAGCCCGACGCCGGTGATCACCTCCATCATCGGCGGCAACCCGGTGCTGGCCAACGTCGGCAGCGTCAAGACCGACGGCATCGACCTGTCGGGCACGCTGCACTTCGGCCGCATGTTCTCGTTCTACAACGCGCTGTCGTACAACCGCTCGGAATACCAGGACAACTACATGAACGGCGCGGCCGTCGTGCCGACCGCCGGCAAGGCCGTGCCGGGCAGCCCGGAGTGGATGAACAAAACGGTCGCCACCTTGACCGTCGCCGACACCGAATTCCAGCTGATCGGCGACTACGTCGGCAAGCGCTACGCGACCTACACCAACGACCTGTCGGTGCCGAGCTACTTCCTGATGAGCCTGGGCGTGTCGGGCAAGCTGCCCTTCCTCAACGGCGGCTTGATCAAGAACGCGCGCTACCGCGTCAACATCACCAACCTGGCCGACCGCCAGGGCAGCCTCAATGTCGTGGTCGGCGCGGCCAGCGGGACTTACAATACCTTCCCGATCGCACCCCGCCAGGGCTTCCTGACTTTGATGGCCGACTTTTGATGAACGCACTTTATTTACCCAACCCGTTACCTTCGCGGCTGTCGCGCCGCGGCTTTATCCGGACGGCGGCGCTGACGGCGGGCGCCTCGCTGCTGCTGCCGGCGTCGTCGCTGCTGGCCGCGACCGCG
>DATMSN010000394.1:0-4669 GCA_035565375.1 Duganella sp.
AGCAGCGGCGCCAGCAGGCCCGCCAGCGCGGCCGCCGGCGTGTTGACGTTCAATTCGGAGATCGTGATCTCCTGCAGGGGCTTGGCCAGCGCATGGTTGGCGTTGACCAGCTTGAGGAAGGCGCGCGCGGTCTTGGCGTTCTCCGCCACGAAGTAATCCAGTTGCGAGGTGATCTGTTGCACCTGTTCGGGCAGGACGGAGGAGAGCGCTTCAGTCTCGCCCAGGGTGTTCGGTATTAAAAAGAGGGTGCCGGGCATATAAATCTACTTAATGTTGAAAAAGGAAACGCCAATCTTGCGCAGCATGCCTGTCAGCGCGATCAAAGGCAAGCCGGTGAGGGCGGTCGGGTCGCTGCTGTCGATGCGTTCGAGGATGGCGATGCCGAGCGCTTCGTTCTTGGCGCTGCCGGCGCAGTCGTACGGCTGTTCGATGCGCAGGTAGGCGTCGAGCTCGGCGTCGGGCAGGTCGCGGAAGGTGACGATGGTGCGGATGTCCTCCACCTGCGCGGCGGACGCCGGGTCGGCCGCGCGCCCGTCCCAGACGCACAGCGCGGTGTGGAATACCACTTCGCGCCCGCGCATCTTTTGCAGCTGGGCCAGCGCGTTGGCGTGGTCGCCCGGCTTGCCGATCTGCTCGTCGTCCAATGTGGCCACCTGGTCGGAGCCGATGACGATGCAGCCGGGCAGCTTGGCGGCCACGGCGGCGGCTTTTTCGCGCGCCAGCCGCAGCGCTGTGGCGCTCGGCGTTTCGCCGGGGGCGGGCGTTTCGTCGATGTCGGGCACGGCGACGTCGAACGGCAGTTGTAGCCGTGATAATAATTCCTTGCGGTAGGCCGAACTGGAGGCCAAAACGAGCCGTTGCGGGGCGATTTGAGCGGTTGCGCTTGATGTCATAGGGGGAATGTTATATGCTCTGTCGCCGGCTTGGAGAGCGACGGAAAAAGACGAAATACAGGAAAAAGCCGCGCAGGCTTTGACTTGATGCCGAAAACCCTGTTATTATCGCAGGTTTTCCGGGGAATTTTCTGTAATGAATGCTATTGTCATCGACGCTTTTGAGTTTTGTCGGAGCAACGGCAGCCAGCAAGGCGTGACGCCTGTTGCCGAAATGACCCGCCTGACCAAGGATTGTGCCGATACCTCGGGCACCATCACCTGGAAGGTCGCAGGAGGCACCGGCAAGATGGGCTTCCCGCAGTTGACGCTGTCGGTCGCCGGCACCGTGCAATTGGTCTGCCAGCGCTGCCTGACCCCATACGCTCACACCATCGATTCGTCGACGCTGTTGATGCTGGGTAAAGACGATCAGCAGGCCGATGAAATCGAAGAAATGATCGACGACGAAACGATCGACGTGATCGTCGGTAGCCGCACCATGGCGGTGGCGGATCTGGTGGAAGACGAAGCGCTGCTGGCCCTGCCGCACACGCCGAAACATGATGTCTGCCCCGATAGCGCCCTGCTGGACAAGGCGAAAAGCGAGAAGATCTCGCCGTTCGACGCCCTCAAGGGCCTCAAATCCGAATAGAAGCACCGAATAAGTAGCGTGTAAAGAACGTGCCAGGCACGTGTTGTAGTCGAGTATGGCAAGTCAGTAGGGCAATGTAGTAAATCTCAGTTTAACTATGCCGGTTAGGTTTTGCCGGCAGGATACTCGATTCGCATGTATTTGCTGGTCGATTGTGTTAAAATTTTAGAACTTATGTATTAGGAGTCATTAACATGGCAGTTCAACAGAACAAGAAGTCCCCTTCGAAGCGCGGTATGCACCGTTCGCACGATTTCCTGGTTGCTCCACAACTGGGCATCGAGCCAACCACCGGCGAAACCCACCTGCGTCACCACATCAGCCCTAACGGCTTCTATCGTGGCCGTAAAGTCCTGAAAACCAAAAACGACGAGTAATCGACGCTTTTGTTGGACCCGGAAATAGGCGGTGCTGTCTTATGAAGCATCGCTTTTTCTTTTTTCATCGGCTGCAATCCTCTTTTGCACACCGTCATTTTGAAACGCGTAGACCGGGATTTCAGTGGTCCGCCGCTTGCCGCAGCTTGCCCAGACAAGGGCTGGAGCGTGGTACTGAATCAAAACAATGACAATCAAAATTTCTATCGACTGCATGGGCGGAGATCACGGTCCATCGGTCACTATCCCCGCAGCTATTTCCTTCGTCAAACGCGAACCAGAGGCTGAACTGATCCTGGTCGGTTTGGAAGACGTTATCCGCGCAGAATTGAAAAAACATCACGCCGACGCGCATCCGCGCCTGTCCGTCGTGCATGCATCCGAACAAGTCACCATGGACGATCCGCTCGAAGTGGCGCTGCGCCGCAAGAAGGATTCGTCGATGCGCGTCGCCATCGAGCAGGTCAAGGGCGGCAACGCCCAGGCCTGCGTCTCGGCCGGCAACACCGGCGCATTGATGGCGGTGGCCCGCTACGTACTCAAGACCATGACCGGCGTCGACCGTCCGGCCATCTGCAGCATCATGCCGAACCAAAAAGGCGGCCCGACCTACATGCTGGACCTGGGCGCCAACGTCGATTGCGAACCGCACCACCTGCACCAGTTCGCCATCATGGGCTCGGTGCTGGTGTCGGCGATGGAAAACATCGCCCGCCCGACCCTGGGCCTGCTCAACGTCGGCACCGAGGATATCAAGGGCAACGACGTCGTCAAGGCTACCAGCAAGCTGCTGCAGGCCGACCACGAGCGTGGTGCGCTGAACTTCTACGGCAACGTGGAGGGCAACGACATCTTCAAGGGCACAACCGATATCGTCGTTTGCGACGGCTTCGTCGGCAACGTCACCCTGAAGGCGGTGGAGGGCGTGGCGCGCTTCTTCGCCGACACCGTCAAGACCGAATTCAAGCGCAACCCGCTGACGATATTGAGCGCCTTGCTCGGCCGCGGCGCCCTGAACAACATCAAGAGCCGCCTGTCGCCGTCGCGCTACAACGGCGCCAGCCTGCTCGGTTTGCGCGGCCTGGTGTTCAAGAGCCATGGCGGCGCCGACGCATATTCCTTTGAATGGGCGATCAAGCGGGCGTATGATGCTGCAAGAAATGATGTGTTGCCGCACATTTCGACGTTAATCGCCGAACTCATGCCACGCAACACGGAAACCCCGGAAGTACCAAGCTCAACTATTTAGTGGATGGTGGACGGCATGACTTTGTACAGCAAAATTATCGGCACCGGCAGCTATCTGCCGGAGAAGCGCGTCACCAACCAGGATCTGACCGATCAGCTCGCCGCGAAGGGCATCGAGACCTCGGACGAGTGGATCGTCAGCCGCAGCGGCATTTCGGCGCGCCACTTCGCCGAGGCGGACCAGAAATCGTCCGACCTGGCGGTCAACGCCGCCCGGCGCGCGCTGGAGATGGCCGACTTGCAGCCCAATGATATCGACCTGATCATCGTGGCCAGCTCGACCCCCGATTTCTTCGGCAGCTTCCCCAGCACCGCCTGCGTCGTCCAGCAAAAGCTCGGCATCACCAACAACGGCGCCGCCGTCGACGTGCAGGCCGTTTGCAGCGGCTTCGTCTACGCGCTGTCGACCGCCGACGCCTTCATCCGCGCCGGCATGAACAAGAACGTGCTGGTGATCGGCTCGGAAGTGTTCTCGCGCATCCTCGACTTCAACGACCGCACCACCTGCGTGCTGTTCGGCGACGGTGCCGGTGCCGTCGTGCTGACCGCCTCGAACGAGCCGGGCGTGCTGGCGACCGCGCTGCACGCGGACGGCCGCCATTCCGGCATCCTGTGCATGCCCGATTCGTTCGGCGGCGCGGTGGCCGGCGAGGCCTACCTGTACATGGACGGCCCGGCGGTGTTCAAGCTGGCCGTGTCGGTGCTGGAGAAGGTGGCCTCCGAGGTGCTGGAGAAGGCCGCTATGTCGCAGGATCAGATCGACTGGCTGATTCCGCACCAGGCCAACATCCGCATCATGAACAGCACCGCCAAGAAGCTGGGCCTGCCGCTGGAGAAGATGGTGGTCACCGTCGATCAGCATGGTAATACTTCGGCCGCGTCGATTCCGCTGGCGCTGGACGTCGCGGTGCGCGATGGCCGCATCCAGAAGGGCCAGAACATTTTGATGGAAGGCGTCGGTGGCGGCTTCACCTGGGGCGCCGTGCTGGCGAAATTTTAACTGAATTAGAATTAGAGTTCTAAGGAGCTCGGCTAACCGCCCTACGTGGTTTGGATGTTAGCTTGGTTTTAACGAGATGGATGACGTATGACTAAATTTGCTTTTGTATTTCCAGGCCAGGGTTCGCAGGCGATCGCGATGATGGACGGCTTCGCCGGCAACCCGGTGGTGGCGCAAACCATCGCCGAGGCGTCGGACGCGCTCAACGTCGACCTGGCCAAGCTGATGGCCGAAGGTCCCAAGGAAGAGCTCGACCTGACCACCAACACCCAGCCGGTCATGCTGACCGCCGCCGTCGCCGTCTACCGCGCGTGGCTCGCCGCCGGCGGTCCGCTGCCGTCGGTCGTCGCCGGCCACAGCCTGGGTGAATACTCGGCGCTGGTCGCCGCCGGCGTGATCGCGTTCAAGGACGCGGTGCCGCTGGTGCGCTTCCGCGCCCAGGCGATGCAGGAAGCCGTGCCGGTCGGGCAGGGCACGATGGCCGTGGTGTTGGGCCTGTCGGACGACGACGTCCGCG
>DATMSN010000395.1:0-2179 GCA_035565375.1 Duganella sp.
GGCGCTGCTGCATGATATGCTGCCCCGGGCGGACAGCGGCCGCGTGGCGTTCTCGCAGCCGGTGGCGGACGCCGACAGGCTGGCCATGTGCGCGGCCGTTCCCAACGGCCAGCAACTGGTCGCCAATCTCGGCGACTTCGCCCTGTACATCGAGTCGCTGGCGCGGTCGCTTGACGGATTGGCCGCATGATCGGAGCGCTACTGAGCACCTTGGCCAGCCTGTCGGCCCAGGCGGAGGTCCACGTCGCGGCGTTGGAGGCATCGGCCAATGGGCCGGCGCCGGAGATGCTGGCAGCGGCGACGCCGACGCCGAGGATGCGTGGCGGCGATGCGCGTCAAAGTCCGCCGCCTTTCATCGCGCCGGAGACGCCGCCCGCGCCGCCGCGCGTGCTGGCCGACAGTACGCTGCAGATCCTGCTCAGGAACTACCGCGACAGTCTGACCATCAACGGCCATGGCACCCAGCGCGGCTGGGTGCAGGGCGCGCAGGCTAATTTCGTCTCGGGTCTGAGCGCCGGCGAGACCGGTGTCGGTGTCGATGCCGCGCTTTTCGCGGCCGTCAAACTCGATGGCGACGGCGCTTCCGGCGACATGGTGCACGTGGACCGTGATGGCGATGGCGGCGAAAAGCGCAGGGCCTGGGCGTACATGGGCGGCTACGCGGTGAAGGCCCGCTACGGCGGCATGCTGCTCAAATACGGCTTGCAGCAAGTGGAGAATGTCTTTCTCGAGTCGAAGGACAATCGCGCGCTGCCGCCGACCTTTCGGGGCGTTACGCTGAACGGGGAATTGGCGGGCGGGATCGGCGTGGAGGCGGGCAGCGTGGACGCGGTCAGTCCGCGCGGCCGCACCGGTTTGGTGGCGCTGAAGACGGCATACGGCGGCACGCCGATCTCGCGTTTTGATTATGGCGGCGTGAACCTGACTTCGGCGTCGGGCAAGCTATCGTTATACGCGGCGCAGGCGAGGGATGTCTGGAACCAGCTGTTTATCGCGGGGCGCCACAGTTTCGGCGCGTCGGAGGCGGCCAAATGGACCGCCAGCGCCGCCGCCTACATCACCCGCGACCAGGGCGCGAGTTTGCAGGGGGACATAGGCGGCGGGGCCTATAGCCTGGCGCTGGCCAGGCAGATCGGGGCCTCCGAACTGGCGCTCTCGTTCCAGCATGTGATGAGCGACCAGTATCTCGACTACGTCCAGGAGGCCAACGGACTGTATCTGGCCAACGGCATGGTGGCGGACTACAACGCGCCGCGCGAGAAGTCGCTGCAGCTGCGCTACACGGCCAACGGCGCCGACTTTTCGATGCCCGGAGCGAGCGTTATTTTTTGGGGTATCGCCGGCCGTAGCAAGTCCCCCCGGGCTGGCGTATCGGCGCCCGCCGAAGCGGGGACCTGGCGCGACGCCTACTGGCGCGGCGGGGCGCCGGTGCACGGCAATCATCACGAGCTTGGGCTGAAGGCCAGCTATGTGTTCGATAGCGGCGACGTCAAGGGCATCAACCTGGCGTTCATCGCACTGGCGCATCGCGGCTCGGCGCACTATGTGGAACCCGGTGAACGCGAATACCGGTTTATCCTCAATGTTCCGCTGAAGGTGTTTTAGTGGACGCGCGGCTGCGGTAGCTTTGCGGGGCCAGGTCGTCTTTGGGCGCCAGCGCTTGCAGGCGCTTGTACAGCACGCGCGTTTCAAGCAGGTTCCACACGCGTAGCATCGCTTCGAGCGTGTCGAACGGCTTGGTGAGGAAGTCCTTGGCGCCCAGGGCCAGCGAGCGGCGCTTGGCGTCGGCGGTGGCGTCGGCGGTGATCACCAGCACCGGCCGGAAGTCGTACGGATCGCCGCGCCGCTTCAGGCGTTCGAGCACCGCGTAGCCGTCCAGGTCCGGCATCATCAGATCGAGCACGATCAGGTCCGGGTCGAAGGCGGTGAACAGGTCGAGCGCGGTCTTGGCGTCGGTGGTGCCGACGACGTGCGTCAGGCCTTCGCCGATGAACATGTCCTCCAGCAGACGCAGATTGGCCGGTTGATCGTCGATGATCAGGATGCGCGAGGCCAGGACTTCGTTTTCCATCATGGGTTTTGCTCCGTTGTGTCGAGTAAGGCGAAGAATTCGGGGATCTTGAGCGGTTTGCCCAGGTGGCGGCGCGCGCCCGCCGTGGCTTCGCCGCCCAGCACCACC
>DATMSN010000396.1:0-2337 GCA_035565375.1 Duganella sp.
CCCGCGCGGGGCGGCGGCAACTGCTCGCGCACCGCGTCCCACACCGCCGGATGCGACGGATAATACGGCACCTGCGTGCGGAACGTCGACCAGTACAGGCCCAGCAACACCAGGAAGACCGCCAGGAACAGCCACGGGGGCAGCCGCAGCGACAACGCCGCCAGCACCGCCAGCGGAAACACGAACTCGATCGCGCGCCACCACACGGCCAGCCCCGCCTTCCACGTGATGGCGGCGGCGACCAGGCCGTGCACCACGGCGACGGTCGGATAGTCAACAGGGAAGCGGAACGTGGCCAGCAGGTACACCAGGCCGAGGCTGAGCGGCGCGGCGCCGCATTGGATCAGCAAGGCCCGCACGGCGGGCGCGCGGACGATGCGTTGGAGGTAAGGCGTTGGTGGCGGCTGGCGGGTCACGCGGCCAGGGCGTCGGCGTCGCGGGACTTCTTGGTCTTGCCGGCGCGCGAAGGCATGTGGCACAGGCCGCAGACATAGCTGCCGTTCAAGTCCATGCAGTTGACCACGTATTTGCCCTGGCATTTGCCGCACGGGGCCAGTTCCAGCATCTTGCTGCCGAAGAAGCGCACCAGGGTCCAGGCGCGCGTCAGCGACAGCAGCGGCTCTTCGCCCGGTTCCGGCGGCATTTGTTCCAGATACAGCTTGTAGGCCTTCATGACCGCCTCGATGCCGGTGGCGCCGGCGTGGTCGACCAGGAATTTATGGATGTTGATGAACAGCGAGGAATGGATGTTCGGCTGCCAGGTCAGGAACCAGTCGGTCGAGAACGGCAACATGCCCTTCGGCGGCGACACGCCGCGCAGCTCCTTGTACAGCTTGAGCAGGCGCTCGCGCGACAGCGACACCTCGGTTTCCAGCAGTTGCAGGCGCGCGCCCAGCTGGATCAGTTCAATCGCAAGCTGAATCTCTTGTGCTTCAGACACTACGCTTTTCTTGGTCATGATCTCCGCTCCCGGCTGTGTAGATGAATGGTAATGCGCTTGGCGATACGAGGTCGTTCGATTAAGCGATTTCTTCAACAGCCTGGCCGGCCATCAGGATGGCCGCGTGGGACTGGGCCAGCGTGCGATCTTTATTATAGTTGGTCAGCATCGACAGGATGGCGCCGTCGTCGAAGCGGAAGCGGGCCAGCATCATGTTGCCGCCCGCCAGTTTGAGGATCTGGGCATTGCTCATGCCTTCGATCAGGTCGGCGATCTCGGCGGCGATGCCCAGACGGAAGATCGCGGTGACTTTGTCGGCGCGGATCATCTGCTGCGCGAGCATCAGGTAGCTCAGGTTCGCATCGCGAATTTCAGCCATCATATCGTTTGCGGTCATTTCCATCTCCCAGTATTTATTTCACTGCGGAACACAATTGCGTTTCCAGTGAGATACATTCTGCGGGAGCAACAAAAATACGAGTAGAGGATGCCTTCCGTATTTTCGGTCAGGGAATGGCGAACGCGACCCGTCGGTGTTTGTCTGACAAACACCTGCGGATCGAGGCTCCACGCCCTTGCGGCATGGAAATTTTATGGCTGAGAATCTTCAAAAAAGTCCTGTCATGACACGAAAAAATAGTTCGTATGGCGACTCTTTTTTGCTACATCTAACCCGGTTACGGCAGCTTTTTCGGGAACTTTAGGGTTTCCACAGAAAAATTTTAAATTATTTTCGGCTACATCCATGCAAGTCGAGCCGCGCTTTACTTACTTTTACGCGCTTCATGAATCTGGTAACGGCAGCGTCGGCGGGAACTTTAGGGTCTATTTGCATTTTTTTTGAAAAAATCGAAAATAATTTGCGCGCCCGCCGGAAAGCCAGCATCCATGCGGGTTTGCGGGGTGGCGCAGCGGACGCCGACCGACCCGCCGGCATGCGAAAGCGGCGGTTTTTCCTGTTACACTGGCGCATCCGACAACTTGTTGAAGCCTAAAGTATCTTCTAACTCGAAGGAAAGTGACTTAATGACAACCCGCACCGACTGTCTGCAACGCGACGCGCAGGATCCGCTCGCCGCGCTGCGCGCACGCTTCGACCTCCCTCCGGGCGTGATTTATCTGGATGGCAACTCTTTGGGGGCCCGGCCGAAAGCCGCCCTCGCCCGCGCCCAACACGTCATCGAGCGCGAATGGGGGCACGACCTGATCCGCAGTTGGAACACCGCCGGCTGGTTCGACCTGCCCAAACGGCTGGGCAACCGGCTGGCGCCGCTGATCGGCGCCGCCGAGGACGAGGTCGTCGTCACCGACACCACCTCGCTCAACCTGTTCAAGGCGCTGGCCGCCGCGCTGCGCATGCAGGCCACGGACGCGGCCGGCGCGGCCCCGTCCACCCG
>DATMSN010000397.1:0-1554 GCA_035565375.1 Duganella sp.
GTGCCAGGCGAGCGGCACCAGCACCGGCAGGCGCGCGTCCCCGCGCAGGGCCGGCAGCGCCGTTTCCCACTGCGATACTTCGTCGTCGAGCGCAAACATGTCCATCGATGTCCTCGAATCGCGCGTCAGAACAGCATTATCGGAAACGCACGCATAGTTTCCATGTGGAATTATAATCACCAACCGGGCATCGTGGGCGCGTTTTCCGCACAGTGGATTTCGTAGGGCGGATTAGGCGGCACGCCGTAATCCGCCATGCATGCGCCGCCGACGGCTCGTGGCGGATTACGCCGCGCTCATCCGCCCTACGTGGAACATATTAATACAGAGTCTGTGACGATTCATGCAGCAACTGGCCGTACAGCGTGTGGCGCATCCTGGCGATCTTGCCCTCCGCCACCGCCGTCAGGATCGCGCACTGCGGTTCGATCAGATGGCGGCAATTATAAAACTTGCAATGCCCGAGGTAGGGCGCGAAATCGACGAAGGCGCGCTCGAGCATGCCTTCGCTCAGGTGGTACAGGCCGAACTCCTGGAAGCCGGGCGAGTCGATGATGGATGAGCCGGGGCCCAGTTCCGGCAACTGGTACAGCCGCGTGAAGGTGGTGGTGTGCTTGCCGGTGTCGAGCGCGGCGGAGATTTCGCGCACGGCGATGTCGGCGTCCGGCACCAGCAGGTTGATCAGCGACGACTTGCCCATGCCGGACTGGCCGATCAGGATCGACGACTGGCCCGCCAGCAGCGGCTTGAGGACGGCCAGCGCCTCGTCGGGCCTGGCCTTGGCCGACACCTCGTGCACCGGGTAGCCGAGCGAGGCGTACGGTTGCAGCCGCTCGCGGGTGCGCGCCAGCGAGGCGGTGACGTCGGTCTTGTTGAGGATCAGGCGCGCCTGGATGCCGGCCGCCTCGGCCGCCACCAGCGAGCGCGACACCA
Organism: Duganella sp.; assembly: GCA_035565375.1. Lineage (GTDB taxonomy): Bacteria > Pseudomonadota > Gammaproteobacteria > Burkholderiales > Burkholderiaceae_D > Rugamonas. Next base: position 934 of record DATMSN010000397.1, read on the forward strand.
GATCGTCGGCGAAGCCCGGCTCGGTGGCGACGACGATGAACAATTGCGTCAGGTTGGCCGCCAGCAGCTTCGATTTGTATTGGTCCGAGCGGTACAGCAGCGTCTTGCGCTCGTCGATCTTGTCGATCACGCCCTGGTCGGGCGAGGTCATGGTCACGTGGACGATGTCGCCGACGGCCACGTTGGTCTTCTTGCCGCGGGTGACGCATTGCAGCTTGACGCCGCCGGCCTCGGCCAGGTAGTGGCGGCCGTGGGCGGCGATGATGGTCGCCACCAGCTTGTCTTGTGCCGGCTGGTTCATGCGCCCGCCTTGTCGAGCTGCGCGAACAGCGCGCCGGCCTTGGCCGCGCAGATGAAGTCGTTGTCCGACAGGCCGCCGTGGCCGTCGTTGACCGAATGGGTATCGTAGCGCACGGTGCAGTTTTTATAAGTCACGGTCATTTCCGGGTGGTGGTCTTCGGCGTGGCTCAGGTAGGCCAGCGCGTTGACGAAGGCCATGGTGCGATAGTAATTCAGAAAGCCGAAGGTGCGGCACAGTTTGCCGTCTTGCAGCGACCAGCCCGGCACCAGCGGCAGCAGCCGCGCGGCCTCGTCGGCCGTCAGCGCCTGCCGGGCGGGGCG
>DATMSN010000398.1:0-5319 GCA_035565375.1 Duganella sp.
ACCACGTACGCGGCCAGCCGCTTGTCGCCCGGCGCCTCCTCGCGCGCCAGCACGACCGCGTCGCGCACGCCTTCCAGCGCCATCAGCGCCGCTTCGATCTCGCCCGGCTCGATCCGGAAACCGCGGATCTTGACCTGGTGGTCGATCCGCCCCAGATATTCGATATCCCCGTCCGGCAGATAGCGTGCCAGGTCGCCGCTGCGGTACATCCGCGCGGCCGGGTCGTTGCTGAAGGGATTGCGGACAAAACGTTCCGCCGTCAGTTCCGGACGGTTCAGGTATCCCCGCGCCACGCCCGCACCGCCGATGTACAGCTCCGCCGGCACCCCGACCGGCACCGCTTGCAAACGCTCATCCAACAGGTAGATCTGCGTGTTGGCGATCGGACGCCCGATCGGCGGCGTGGTCGCGCTCCGGTGCAGATCGGCCGCCTCGATCGAAAACTGCGTCACGACATGGGTTTCGGACGGCCCATACTGATTGTGCAAACGCGAAGCGCCGAGCGACGCCATCAATGAAACGAGCGCCTCGGTGATGACCAGTTGCTCGCCCGCCGTGATAATTTCGCAAGAATGAATGCCGGCGTCCGCCGACACCACATCGTGCGCCGCGCTGGCGAAATATTGCAACACGGCATTTGGCAGGAACATTCTTCCAATTCGCCCATGGGCGATGAAGCCAAGCAGTCGATTCAAATCCTGCCGCAAATCCTCGGCAACCAAGACCAGTTCATCGCCGCCGCAAATTGTCGAGAATATTTCTTGGAAGGAGACGTCAAAGTTCAGCGATGCAAATTGCAACACGCGGACCGGCCTGGACTCGCCATCCCGCGCTGCGTTTTGCCAGCTGATCAAGTTCACCAACGCGCCGATCGGCATTTCTATGCCTTTGGGCTTGCCTGTGGAGCCTGAGGTATAGATGACGTAGGCCAGGTGGTGCGGCAAACCGACGGGCGCAAGATCCTCGACAGGACAGGCGTCGAGCTGTTGCCATTGACTATCCATGCACCAGGCCGGCGCAGTCCCCGGAACGATTTCCTTCAAGGCCTGCGTCGTGAGTACCATGACCAGCCGGCTATCCTCCACCATGTATGCCAGCCGCTCGGCCGGATACGCCGGATCGAGCGGCAAGTAGGCACCGCCCGCCTTCAAGACCCCGACCACGGCGACGATCATTTCCAGCGAACGGGGCACACAGACCCCCACCACACTGTCCGCCCCGACTCCGGCTTGCCGCAAGAAATGGGCAAGCCGGTTGGCCCGCTCGTTGAGTTCGCGGTACGTCAACCGTTCCTGCCCGAACACCACGGCAAGCGCATCCGGCGTTTTCGCCACCTGCCGTTCAAACAGCGCGTGAACGCCGCACTCCCGCGCATACGCCACCTCGGTCGCATTCCACTCCACCAGTTGCTGGTGGCGCTCCTGGTCCGACAGCACGGCGACCTGGTGCATCGGCATCCGTGGCGAGGCCTCCAGCGCCTGCGCCAGCCCTTGCAGCGCCGTATGCATATAGTCGCAGATGCGTTGCGGCGCAATGCCCGCGCTCACCTGCGCGATCAGGCGGAACCCTTCACCCATATCGTCGATCGATAGCATCAACGGATAATTCGTCCGTTCCTCACCGCCAAGCAGGCTGATGCCGTTCCATTCGGCGGCAAGGTTTTCGTCTTCTGCCGAGCTCGCTACGCTGTGGCGGTAGTTCAGCAGCGTCGAAAACAGCGGCACCGATGCGGCAACCGCGCTGCAACGCTGGGCCAGCACCAGTGGCGCATGCTCGTGGCGTAACAGTTCGCTCAGGCGCCGGTGCGTGGCGCGCACGCTGTGTTCCACGTCCTGCCCGCCGACGTCGATACGGATCGGCAGCGTGTTGATGAATACCCCCATCGCCCGGTCCGCGCCCGCGCCGCCCTGCATGCGTCCGAACAGCACGGTGCCGAACACCACGTCTTCGCGTCCGCATAGCTTGCCCAGTACCTGCGCCCAGGCCAGATGCATGACCGAACCGGCGGATATGCCAAGCCGTCTTGCCTGTTGACGGATGCGCCTTGCCAGCGGCGGATCCACATCCCTTCCCGCTTCCACGATGTGCGCACCGTGACCCAGCGTATCGTGCAATCCGAACGGCGTCGTCGGCTGGTCCACGTCCCCCAGCATCTCGCGGAAGAACGCCTCATGCTCGACTTGCGATATCCCCAGTTTGGCCTGCGCCACGTAATTCCTGAACGGCAGCGCGGCAGGCAGGGCTTGCCCGAGCAGCGTCCGCAAGATCTCATCGATCAGAACTTCCTGCGTCGTATGGTCACTGATCAGGTGGTGGCTCAGCAGTTGTAACAGCCAGCGTCCATGTTGCCGATCCTGCGCCACGAAACCGCGCATGAGCGGCGCCCGGCGCACATCGAGACGGTAATGGCGCGGATCGAAGCGCCCGTTCAACTGGGCATACGCATCCCCATCCTCGACCCCTACCTCTTCGATGACCAGCGGCGCCTGCCGCCACACGACCTGAACCGCCTCCTCCAGCCCATCCCAATGCACGGCGGTACGCAGGAGGTCATGGCGCTCGATCACCGTCCGCAGCGCTGCCACGAACCCGTCCATGCGCGCGCGGGTGTCGAACGCCAGTGTCGTGCGCTGCAAATACGTATCGCCCGCTTCCTGCATCAGGTGATGGAACAGGATGCCTTCCTGCATTGGCGCCAGCGGATAGATATCCTGGATATTGCGCATGCCACCTTCCACCCCAAGGGCGATGCGGTCGATCTGCGGCTGCGTCAAATCCACCAGAGGCAGCATCCGCGGCGTGATCGCGTCGCACCCGTCCGGGATGCCGTTGGGCGGCGCCGCCATGTCCTCGCACGCCACGCCCATGGTTTGCGCCAACGCCGCAATGGTCGGTGTGGCAAACAAGGCACGCACGTCGAATGGCAGTCCCGCGCGGCGCATCCGTTCCGCCAGCGTCACGGCCAGCAGCGAATGGCCGCCCAGTTCGAAGAAGTTGTCGTGGCGGCCGACGCGCTCCACGCCTAGCAAAGGTTGCCAGATCCCGGCCAGGGTCGTTTCCAGCTCGCCCAGCGGTGCTTCGTACTCGCGCGCGACCAGCGCGCTGTGATCCGGCGCGGGCAGCGCCTTGCGGTCGAGCTTGCCGTTGACGGTCAACGGCAACGTCTCCAGTACGACGAAGGCAGCCGGCACCATGTGGTCCGGCAGGCGCTCGCCCAGCTCGGCGCGCAACGCGGCCGGGAGCAGCTCGGCACCCTCGTGCGCGATCAGGTACGCCACCAGGCGCTTGTCGCCCACGGTGTCTTCGCGGGCGATGACGACCGCGTCGTGTACCCCGGCGCAGGCGGCCAGCGCCACTTCGATTTCGCCCGGCTCGATCCTGAAACCGCGGATCTTGACCTGATGGTCGATCCGGCCCAGATATTCGATGTTCCCATCCGGCAGATAGCGTGCCAGGTCCCCCGTCCTGTACATGCGGGCGGATGGATCGCTGTTGAACGGATCGGCGAGGAACTTCTCCGCCGTCAGTCCCGGACGGTTCAGGTAGCCCCGCGCCACGCCCGCTCCGCCGATGTACAGCTCGGCCATCACCCCGACCGGCACCGGTTGCAAGTGCGCGTCCAGCAGATAGATCCGCGTGTTGGCGATCGGCTGGCCGATCGGCACATCGGTCCGGTTAATCGGGACACTGCCCACCTCGTAAATCGAACAACCGACCACCGTCTCCGTCGGCCCATATTCATTGATCAGGCGTGAACGGGGCGAGATTTTTTTCCACGTCTCGGCGGTATGAAAACCGAACGCTTCGCCACCGACGACAAACGTCTGCGCAGCACATTGGACGCCAGCGGCCTGCAGCTCCTGGCCAAGCACGTCCAGATGCGAAGGCGTAATCTTGATGATGCGCGAGTCGCTTGACGTCCGCAGTAACCTGCTCAGGTCCGTCAGTTCATTGCCATCGCGTATCAAATACACATGCCCGCCACTTAGCAGCGGCAGATAGAGACTGGTAATTGTCGCGTCAAATGCGATTGGGGAAGACACGACCGCATCGATCGCCGCTGTCGTCCGGTAGCACGACAGCGCCCATGACAGATAATTGAACATGGCGCGCTGTTCGATGGCCACGCCCTTGGGCTTGCCGGTCGAGCCGGAGGTATAGATCACGTAAGCGAGATGCCGAGGCGAGCCGACCGATACCGGATCGGTGGCGGGATACGCCGCGAGTTCGTCCCACTGGCTGTCCAGGCACCAGCTCGGCACCGTGGACGCCAGCGACGACCGCAAGGCTTCCTGCGTCAGCAGGAGCACCGGCTGGCTGTCCTGCAGCATGTACGCCAGCCGCTCGGCCGGGTATGCCGGATCCAGCGGCACGTACGCACCGCCCGCCTTCAGCACACCCAGCAGGCCTACCATCATCTCGAAACCGCGTTCGGCGCAGATGGCGACCAGGCTGTCCGGCCGCACGCCCCGTTCCCTCAGGTAGTGCGCCAGCCGGTTGGCCCGCTCGTTCAGTTCACCATAACTCAGGCGCCGGTCTTCGAAGATGACAGCCGTGGCGTCGGGCAGGCGTGCCGCCTGTTCCTCGAACAGCTGGTGGATCAGGCGCTCGCGCGGATAGTGGACCGCCGTATCGTTGAACGCCACAAGCACCTGATGGCGCTCAGCCAAGCCCAGCATTGGCAGCGTCGCCACCGGCCGGGCGGGCTCGGCCACCATGGCCGCCAGCAGCTGCTGGAAGTGGCCGGCGAAGCGTTCGACCGTGCCATGGTCGAACAGCGCGCTCGCATAGTCTATGCTCCCGGTCAGACCACCTTCATGCTCGACCAGATCGAGCGCCAGGTCGAAGCGGACAGTGCGCTGGGGCATGGGCACCGATGACAGCGTCAAGCCGGGTAGCTCGAACTGGCTGCGTGGCGTGTTGTTCAGCGAAAACCCGGACTGGAACAGCGGGCTGTGGCCCAGGTTGCGCGGCGGATTGACGGCCTCCACGACCTGTTCGAAAGGCAGATCCTGGTGCGCATAGGCTTGCAGCGCAGTCGCCTTGACCTGCTCGATCAGCTCCGTTCCGGTGGTGGCGGCATCCAGCCGCACGCGCAGCGCCAGCGTGTTGACGAAAAAGCCGATCAGCGACTCGGTCTCGGCGCGCTGGCGGTTCGCCACCGGGGTGCCGACGACGACATCGTCCTGCCCGCTCAGGCGCGCGAGCAGCAGCGACCAGCCGGCCAGCAGCGTCATGAACAGGGTGGTGCCGTGGCGCGCGGCGAGTTGCCGCAGTCCCGCGCTGAGCGCCGGGTCGAGCACCAGCCCGACAGATCGG
>DATMSN010000399.1:0-5168 GCA_035565375.1 Duganella sp.
TCGCGCCGGTCGGGCGGATGGCAGACCACGTCGACCAGCGCGAGCCACTCGCCGGCGGGGACGGCGCTGATCCAGATGCGGTCGGTGCGCTTGTAGATCACCTGGTCGAGCGCCTCGCTCAGGTAGTCGTTGCCCAGCGCCGGCGGCAGGATGCGGAAGGCGATGCGGCGTTTGAGTTCGGTGAAAAAGCCGTCGTTCGACAGCACGCCGATTTCCGTGTACAGGCTGGAATGGCGGCGGCTCGACAGCAGGCTGCAGGCGTAGCCGCGCAGCGCGAGCGCGTGCGCGGGATTGCCCTTGAGCAGTTGGGCAAGCGTGCGCACGTTGGCGGTGGCGCGGACGCCGTCGCCGGCGCGTTGGGGACGCAGTGTATTGAACAGTTCGACCATCAGGCCGATGTCAGTGCTGTCTGCGTCTATGCGTTGTAAGATGTCGAGCATGCAGATGGCGGACTTACCGCAGTTTTGACTAAAAAACGCAGTATATCCACTCAGCATTAAACGGTATGTACGCTGCCGTACATATTTCTATCTGTCAGGAAATCCCAACGTCAACAAAGCAAGATTTTCCTGGCCGCCTCGCGCAGTTCGGCGCGGAAGTCCGGATGGGCGATGCCGATCAGCGCCTCGGCCCGCTGGCGCGCCGATTTGCCGCGCAGTTGGGCCACGCCGTATTCGGTGACCACGTAGTTGACGTCGTTCTTGCCGGTGGTGACGTGGGTGCCCGGCGTGAGCGTGGGCACGATGCGCGAGATGGCGCCGTCCCTGGCGGTCGACGGCAGCACGATGAAGGCCTTGCCGCCGTTCGAGCGGTTGGCCGCGCGCACGAAGTCGACCTGGCCGCCGGTGCCGGAATAGGGCAGGTGGGCCAGGCTTTCGGAGCCGCATTGCCCCAGCAGATCGACCTGCAGGCTGGCGTTGATGGCGACCAGCCTGTCGTTCTGGCCGGCCAGGTAGGGATCGTTGGTGAAGCTGACCGGATGCATCTCCAGCATCGGGTTGCGGTGCATGAAGTCGTACAGCCTGCGCGAGCCCAGCGCGAACGTGGCCACCATCTTGCCGGGCATGAAGGTCTTGCGGCTGTTGTTGACGGCGCCGCATTCGACCAGCTTGAGGATGCCGTCGCCGATCATTTCGGTGTGCACGCCGAGGTCGCGCTTGGACGTGAGCTGCTGGACGACCGCGTCCGGAATGCCGCCGTAGCCGATCTGCAAGGTCGAGCCGTCCTCGATCATGTCGGCCACCTGCTTGCCGATCGCCTCCTGCACGGCGCCGATGGCCGGCAGGCCGACCTCGATCACCGCCTCGTCGCTTTCGACCAGCGCCGTCACCTGCGACAGATGGACGATGCAGTCGCCGTTGGCCACCGGCACGTTCGGATTGACCTCGAGCACCACCACGCGCGCCTTGCGGACCGCCGCCATCGTGTAGTCGGCCGCCAGGCTGAGCGCGAAGTTGCCGTGCTCGTCCATCGGCGACGCCAGCGAAAACACCACGTCGGCCGGCACCAGCCCCCGTTGGATCAGGTCGGGCAGTTCGGAGAAGTAGGCCGGGATGAAATCCGCCCAGCCCGCCTGTCCGGCCGCGCGCGAGGCGCCGCCGAAGAACAGCGCCACGTGGCGCACATGGTCGACCGTGTCGCAGTCGAAGTAGCCGTATTTGCGCATGGCGAGGATTTGCGCCACCTTGACGTCGCGAAAGCCGGTGCGGCGGGCGGACAGCGCGTGCAGCAGCGCGGGCGGCTCGCCGGCGCCGGTCGGCACGATGATGCTGTCGCCGTCCTTCAGCAACTCCAGGGCCTGGTCGGGGGAGCAACGTTTGCTGGCGTATTCAACATGCATGGCGGGGGCCTCTCACATAATGAAAACCCACTATAAACCAAAGTCGAGAAGAATTTGACGTAAACGTGTTAAGCCGCACAGAGCTGTGACGATCGGCGACCTATGATGAACCTAACAATTCACTCTGGCTGCAAGCTCATCATGAAACCGAACCTTCTCGTTACCGCGCTGTCCCTGATCGCGCCGCTGGCCGCGGGAGCGCAAGAGTCGTCCTCGGTCGAGGTCTACGGGTTGCTGGACGCCGGCGTCGTCGTCGAACAGGGTTGCAAGGGCGACTGCGCGCGCACCAAGGTCGACAGCGGAATCGCTTCCGGCTCGCGCCTGGGCGTGCGCGGACGCGAGGACCTGGGCCGCGGCACCTCGGCGGTCTACACGCTCGAGGCCGGGGTGCTGAACGACACCGGCGCGTCCGAGCAAAGCGGCAAGCTGTTCAACCGGCAAGCCTATGTCGGCATCGACGGGCCGTTGGGGCTGGTGACGATGGGGCGGCAGTACAACCTGGTCTACGAGACGCTGACCGATGTGGCCGACCCGTTCCATGGCGGCATGGCCGGCAGCGCGGCCAACCTGGTCGGCTATACGACCCAGCGCTACGACAACACCATCAAATACAAGAGCAAGCGCGCGCGCAGCGGCCTGATCGGGTCGGTGATCTACAGCTTCGGCGAGTCGCCGTTCAACAGCACGGTCAACCGCGCATATGGCGGCACCATCGGCTACGCCAAGGGGCGCGTCAATATCGGCATCACCCATCAGCGCAAGGACAACCTGCTCGACGCCACCGGCACCACGCCGGCGGTCGACCAGTCGGCCCGCAACACGCTGGTGGCCGCCAATGTCGACTTCGGCCGCTTCACCGGCTACGCCGCGTTCGGCCAGAGCCGTGGCGAGGGCAGCCAGCACTGGGACATGTCCAACCCGTACGGCGCGGTCGCCCAGACCTTGCCGACCGACAAGAGCCGCGACCTGCTGTTCGGCGTGGCCGTGCCGATGGGCGCGACGACCTTGCTGGCCTCGTATATCCGCAAGGACGACCGCACGCTGGCCAACCGCGACGCCGACCAGATCGCCATCGGCGCCAGCTACGCGATTTCCAAGCGCACCGACTTCTACGCCGCGCTGGCCAAGATCAGGAACCGCAACGGCGGCGCCTACCCGGTCGGCAACGCCAGCAACCAGGGGCGGGGCGACCGCGCGTTCAACATCGGCATGCGGCACGCATTCTGAGGCGGCCGGCGCAAACGTGATAAATTGCTTGTTTCTCTGATTTCGGAACAAGCATGCATCTGACCTACTTCAACGGCGACTGGGCCGAGGGCAACACTCCACTGTTCGGCGCGATGGACCACAGCGTATGGCTCGGTTCGTCCGTGTTCGACGGCGCGCGCGCGATACGCGGCCATTTGCCGGACCTGCGGCTGCATTTGCAGCGCGTCATCACGTCGGCCGAGCGGGTGGGGCTGGCCTGTCCGTTGAGCGTCGACGAGATGGAGCGCCTGGTGCGCGAGGGCGTGGCGCGGTTCCCGGCCGACGCCGAGCTGTACGTGCGCCCGCTGGTGTTCGGCACCGACGGTTTCCTGGTGCCGATTCCCGAGAAAAGCGCTTTCGCGCTGACCTTGTTCGACGCGCCGATGCCGGCGTTCACCGGTTTTTCCGCCTGCCTGTCGGCGCAGCTGCGCCCGGACGCCTTGATGGCGCCGACCGACGCCAAGGCCTCCTCGCTGTACGTCAACACCGCCAAGGCCATCCGCGAGGCGCAAAAGCGCGGCTACGACAACGCCGTCGTCTGCGACAGCGCCGGCAAGGTGGCCGAGTTCGCGTCGGCCAATCTGTTCTTCGTCACGCCGGAGGCCAAGGTGGTGACGCCGGCGGCCAACGGCACTTTCCTGTCCGGCATCACGCGCGCGCGCGTGATCGCGTTGCTGGCGGAGGAGGGCATCATGGTCGAGCAGCGCGCGGTGTTGCCGGAGGAGCTAGAGAGCGCCACCGAGATCTTCAACACCGGCAATTACGGCAAGGTCATGCCGTGCATCCGCTATGAAACGCGCGAGTTGCCGGTCGGTCCGATCGCCACGCTGGCGCGCGAGCGCTACATGGCGTTTTCGGACAGCCAATAATCCACGGAGACACGTAGGGTGGATTAGCGCAGCGTAATCCGCCATGGTTGAGCCGCCATCGGTTCAACCCTGCGGCCTGGCCGGGCAACTTGTCGCGACCCACCGTCCCGTCGAATTGATTTGCACCTTCTGCGGCGAGCCGGTCGCTTCGGTGTTGACGTCCATCGTCATCGTGTAATGGCTGTCGTCGCTGAAGCGGATCTGCCCCTGGCCGCTGGAGGTCGGATTGGTGCAGCTGAACGACACGTCCAGCCCGCCCGCCGCCGGCACGTTCTTCGACGTGCAATTCCCCTTCTGGTTCAACGGCAGTTCTTTCTTGGCCGCCATTTCCGGCGTCACGCACGCGGTGACGCTGATGGAACCGTCGCCCCCGGCCTTGGGCACCGACACGCCGTTCTGCGCCAGCATCGCCTCCATCTGCGCGCGCTGCGCGGCCGGCATGGTGGCCAGCTGCCGCATCGCCATATCGAGGGCGGCGTCGGTCTGGATATCGCCGGTCTTGACCTTGTTATTCAGTTCCCACAAGCCCGGCTTGATGGTTTGCGCCTGCGCGCCGGCCGCGGCCATGGACAACATAGCCAGCCCGATCAAAAAACGTTTCATACTCACTCCCTGGAAAAGCCAGCGCACAGCATAAACGAAAAAGCGGCGCGCCACCGCGAGGGTGGGGCGCCGCCTTGATCAGTTCGCGGTGCGTGCTACACGCCGCGTCCACTAATCAGGCGCAGCAGCACCATGATGATCGCTACGACCAGCAGGACGTGAATGAAGCCACCGATGGTGTACGAAGTGACCAGGCCCAGCAGCCACAGGATAAGCAGAACTACAGCGATGGTATAGAGCATGATTCTCTCCTCAAGTTGTTATTGCGACGTCCCACGGTGGGCATCGAAGGCGATGTCGAACTGTTGTTCGTATCTTGGGTACCATTATCATTAAAACCAGCTTAAGCTTCTGTACGGTGCCGTACGCAAGACCGATTTCAACCAATAATTTCAACTCGGCAATCAGTCGGCCGAGCGCAACTGGCCGTTGACCACGCGCACCGCGTCGCCCGAGCGCCATGCCGGCTGCGCCGACTGGTTGATGGTGCGGGTGGTGCCGTTGTCCATGCGCACCACGATGCGCCAGGTTTGCGTGGTCTTCATATGGGTTTCGACCTGGTTGCCGGCCACCGCGCCGCCGACCGCGCCGGCCACCGTCGCCAATTG
>DATMSN010000400.1:0-2669 GCA_035565375.1 Duganella sp.
CGGATCGCGCGGCAGCCAGCGGCCGCTGTCGTCGTACTTGGCGGCCAGGTAGACCAGGATCGCGGTCGAATCGGACAGCACGGCGTCGCCGTCCTCCAGCACCGGCACTTCGCCGAAGCCGTTCATCGCCAGGAATTCCGGCGTGCGGTGTTTGCCGCCAGCCAAAGGCATGGGCACGAACTCGTACGGCAGCTTGAGCAGGTTGAGCAGCAGTTCGGCGCGGTGCGAGTGGCCTGAGAGCGGGAAGCCGTAGAGTTTCATGAAGAGTCCTTATGTGGATGAGCGAATGAATCCAGTATAGGGAGGCGCCGCCGTCCTGATAAGCCGGACAATACGGGAATCACAGTTCACCCAAAGTGGACAATGAGGGCATAATGAAGCGATGGTCGATCTCAATACCGTCAATCTGAACCGCCTGATTACCTTCGTCGCCGTCGTCGAGGCCGGCTCGTTGACGGCCGCCGCCGAGCGGCTGGGCCTGGCCAAGTCCATGGTCAGCAAGCATATGCAACTACTGGAAGCGGAAATCGGCGTCGGCCTGCTGCTGCGCTCGACCCGCAAGCTGAGCCTGACCGAGGCCGGGCGCGCCTTCTATGAGTCCAGCCGCCAGTTGCTGCAATCGGCCGAGCAAGCGATCGAGCAGGCGCGCACCGGCCTGGACAGCCCGCAAGGCACGCTGCGCGTGGCATCGCCGATCGATTACGGGGCGATGGTGGTGGCGCCGGTGCTGGCGCGGTTGCGCGCGCGCTACCCGGCCCTGCACATCGAGCTGGTGTGCGCCGATCATGTGATCGACCTGATCGCCGAGCGCATCGACGTCACGGTCCGGCTGGGCAAACTGGCCGATTCGGGCCATATGGCCAGCCGCGTGGGGCCGCTCAAGCGCTGGCTGGTGGCCACGCCGGACTTCATCGCCCGCCACGGCATGCCGGACCATCCGGACGCGCTGGAGGCGTTGCCGTTCATCGCGCTGTCCGTGCTGCCGCAGCCAAGGGTGTTCACCTTGAACGACGGCGCCGGCCGGGCGCGCGAGATACGCATGCGCAATACGGTGTTTTCCACCAACACCGCTTACGCCAGCCGTGCCGCCGCGCTGGCGGGGGGCGGCGTGCTGCGCGCCACCACTTTCCTGACAGAGGAGGACGTCGCCGCCGGCCGGCTGGTGCGGCTGCTGCCGGGCTGGTCGCAGGCCGCAACCGATATCCACGCCGTGTACCCGGCCTCGCCCCACGTGCCGCAGAAAGTGCGCGTGTTTATCGATGCGCTGAAGGCGGCAACTTCACAGTCCACTTAGCCTTTGCGCGCCGAGACCACGATGCCGGCGACGATCAGCGCGAACGCCGCCGCGTGGTAGGCGTGCGGCGCCTCGCCGAGGAAGGCCGACGACAGCAACGCCGTGAACAGCGGCGTCAGGTTGACGAAGAAGGCGCCGACGGCCGGGCCGGCGCGCTGCACGCCTTCGCCCCAGCAGCGGAACGCGATCACCGCCGGGAAAATCGCCACGTACAGCAGCGCGGCGCCCAGCCACCAGCTCCAGCGCACCGGGATCGCCCCCAGCCATTGCTCGCCCAGCGCGAAGGCGCCCGACCACAGCGCGCCGAACGCCACCTGCGCCGCCAGGAAACCGGCCCAGTCGGCGCGGATCGCGGCCGGTTCCCGGGTGCGCATCAGCATCCAGCTGTAGAACGACCAGGCGATGGTGGCCAGGATCATGAACAGATCGCCCGCCACCAGGCGCAGCTCCAGCACATGCCGCCATTCCCCGCGCGCCAGCACCACCAGCACGCCGACGATCGACAGCGCCGCGCCGGCCATCTGGCGCCCCGTGACCTTCACGCCGAAGAACAGTCGGCCCGTCAGCATCATCCACACCGGCAATCCCGACGCCACCAGGGTGACGTTGATCGGCGTCGAGCTTTGCAACGCCATGTACTGGAACGTGTTGTACAGGCCGATGCCAAACAGGCCCAACAAGGCGTAACGCCGCCAGTGGCGCCACAGCGCGCTGTCCCGATGGAACACCGGGCCGGCCAGCGGCAGCAGGATCAGCAAGGCGATCGCCCAGCGCAGGAAGTTGAGCAACACGGGCGGCAACATATCGTGCACCAGGCGGCCGACGATGGCGTTGCCGGCCCACAGCAGCGGCGGCAGGGTCAGCAGGAAGATGGTCTTGGGGGTCAGGCGTTGGGTCATTATCGTTATAACTTTGCAACATTACGCCTTTGAGCATACCCCATTCCGCTGCTTTGCGTGGCCGGCGGCGATAGAATTAACGCCTCGACGCCGCGGCGCGGTAAAATACCCATTGCTGAGCCACTCACTTGGACTATATGAAATTCTCTAAACAACATTCGATGTACGAATCCGACCACACCTTGTTCATCAAGTCGCTGAAGGAAAAGAACCCGGCGATCGAAGAAGGTCAACGTCTGGGCCGCGCGCTGCTGTGGGACAAGGCGCCGCTGTCGCTCGACGAGCAGGAACGCCAGCTCACGTCGGCCGTCAAGCAACAAGCTTACGTCTACCAGAACAAAGTCTAAGGACTTGGGGCGGCACGGATGTTGCCAGACGACACGGCTGAACAGCCGGCCGACGATGTCGCCGACACGCGGCCGGCGGTAACCGCCGACGGCGGCGCCGCAGCGGAGGCGCCCGTGACGCCGGAGATC
>DATMSN010000401.1:0-1621 GCA_035565375.1 Duganella sp.
GCCGCTGCCGGCGCCCTGCCCGGCACCATCGCCCTGTCGCCGGCCGCCGCCGTCAACTTCGGCGCGCTGCAGTTCAAGGACGCCAACCCGGCCAACGTCGAGGACGCCTACAACGCGCTCAAGACCTACCTGATGCTCAGCGACAAATCGCGCGCCGAGGCCAGCCACCTGAACGACCAGCTGACCCGCTTCTGGCGCGTCTGGCTCGACAGCAATCGCGGCACCATGCCGCGCGAGCAGATGATCCGCAGCGCCGAGCGCATGATCTCGTTCTACCTGAGCCAGATGAGCGACCCGTCGTGGCCGACCATCGAGCCCAAGCTGGCCCTGGTCGACCAGAGCCGCGACAACCTGCGCAAGGTGGTGCGCGGCCTGCCGGCGCGCGAACGCGTGTACGCCGACGTCAAGGCGCGCGCCGCCACCCGCTTCCCGTCGATGACGGTGGCGCGCATCGTCGGCGAGCAGGACAAGGAACTGGTGGTGGGCAGCTACGCCATCCCCGGCACCTTCACGCGCGAGGCCTGGGACAAGTTCATCCAGGAAGCCTTCCGCGACGCCGCCAACCGCGAACTGCAAAGCTCGGACTGGGTGCTGAAGACCGCCGCCAAGGACGACCTGACCCTCGAAGGCAGCCCGGAGCAGATCCAGAAGGCGCTGCTCGAGCTGTACAAGAACGACTACGCCAAGGAATGGCAGAAGTTCATCCAGGGCGTCAGCATCCGCGAACTGAACGGCTTCGACCAGGCCGCCAGCGCCATGAACCGGCTGGGCGATCCGCAATCGTCGCCGATCGACAAGCTGATCAAGACGGTCTACGAGCAAACCTCGTGGGACAACCCGTCGCTGATCGACGCCGGCCTGCAACGCGCGCAACGCGGCGTGGTCGAGTGGTTCAAGCAGACCATCCTGCGCCAGAAGCCGTCCGGCATCGACGTCAACATCAACACCAGCGCCGCCGCCGGCAGCGCGCCGATCCCGATGGGACCGGTCGGACGCGAGTTCTCCGGCGTGGCCAAGCTGGTGGTCAGCAAGGACAAGGGCGCCACCCTGATCGGCGGCTACATGGACGCGCTGTCCAAGCTGCGCGGCCGCTTCAACCAGATCAAGAACCAGGGCGACACCGGCCCCGGCGCCAAACAGTTCATGCAGCAGACGCTCGACGGCGCCGGCTCCGAGCTGGCCGAGGCGCTCAAGTACGTCGACGAGCAGATGCTGGTGGGCATGACCGACCAGCAGAGGCAAGCCATCCGTCCGCTGCTGGTGCGGCCGCTGATGCAAACCTTCGCCGTCATCGTGCGCCCGACCGAGACCGAGATCAACAAGGTCTGGACCGCGCAGGTGCTCGAGCCGTTCAACCGCAGCCTGGCGCTCAAGTATCCGTTCGCGCCGGAGTCGCGGGTGGAGGCCACCGACGCCGAGATCGGCCAGATGTTCGGCCCGGACGGCGCCATCGCCAAGTATTTCAACACCACCATCGGACCGTTGGTGGTGCGCCGTGGCGACACGCTCAGCGCCAAGACCTGGGCCAACATGGGCATCAACCTGGCGCCGGGCGTGATCACCAGCTTCCCGAGCTGGGTCGCGCCGCTGTCGGCCGGCGGCGTGGCCGCCCAGGCCGGCG
>DATMSN010000402.1:0-2798 GCA_035565375.1 Duganella sp.
CGAGGTGTAGAGCGAGACGTTGGGACGCAGGCTGTAGACCAGCGCCACATTCGGCAGCCAGAAACCGACGTCGGTTTGCGCATCCGGCAGCAGGACGCCGTCGTCGTTGAAGCCGACGTACTCATTGCGCTTGACCTGCACGTAGCGCGCGCCGGCGTGCAGCTTGAGCTGCGCATTCAGGCTGACGATGTCCTGCGCGAACAGCGCGCGTTCGTTGCCATGGCGGCGCTCGAAGGCGGGGGAGTTGACGTCCCCACCCACCGGCGCCACCACCATCGGATGGTAGATGTTGCTGAGGCCCGACAGCGTGTAGATGTAGTCGCCCCATTTTTCGCTGTTTTTGTAGAACGACGCGCCGCCGGTGAATTCATGCGCGAGCGCGCCGGTGGCGAAGCGCCCTTGCACCAGCGCTTGTACCGTCAGCGGCGACTTCTTCTCGCCCAGGCTGACGTAGTTGTAGACGTCGTAGTCGCCGTTGCCGCAGTAGCCAGGGTACAGCTCTTGAGTGCTGCAGCCGTAAGGGAAGGCGGTGTAGTCGTCGCGCTTGAAATTATGCTGGTTGGCGCTGACCGTGGCGTTCCAGTCGGGCGAGAACTTGTATTCGAAGCGCGCGCCGACGTTGCTGGTGGTGGTTTCCACCGGCCGGCTCCACGGTTGATCGTTGAGCATCGTGTCCGGATCGACCACCGGCAAGGTCGTATTGTTCAGCAGCTGGAAGCCGGGCGCCGTCAGCTGGGATTTTTTCTGGTAGTCGGCGTCGATTTGCAGCAGCGCCTGCGGCGAGATTTGCCAGTCGAAGGCGGCGGAGACGAACTTGCGGTTGCCGTCGGCGCCCTTGATGTAGGAGCGCAGGCGCTCGCCGGCGACGTTGACGCGGTAGCCGAAACGGTTGTCCTCGAAACGGCCGCCGACATCGACGGCGCCGTACAGCGTGCCGCGCTCGCGCGCCTCCAGCACGACGGTGCGCAGCGGCGTGTCGGTCGGGCGCTTGGTGACGTAGTTGACGATGCCGCCCGGCGCCGAGACGCCCGCCTGCAGGCCGGACAAGCCCTTGAGCACCTCCAGGCGCTCCTTGTTCTCCAGCGGGATCTGGGTGTCGCCGGGGATGGCCATGCCGTCCTTGCGGTAGCTCGACGCGTTATCGAGTTTGAAGCCGCGGATCGAGAACTGCTCGGCGTAACCGACCGCGTTGTACGAGTCGCTCAGGCTGGCGTCGAACCTGGCGGCGTCGGTGGTCGAGCGGATTTGCAGGTCCAGCATCTGCTGCGCCGTCAGCACGCTGACCGAGGCCGGCGTTTCCAGCAGCGGGACGTTGCCGAAGCCGGCGATCGAGGCGGTGTTGGCGCGCGCCCTGGTGGCGCTGACGATGACTTCCGGCATGGCCTGCTCGGCGGCGGCCTCGGCCGCCGAGTCGGCGGCGACGGCGGCGCCGGAAAAGGCGTGGAACACCGCCAGGGCGATGACGGAAACTGCGAAATTTGGTGTGGACATGTCTGCTCTCTACTTGTTCTCGGCTGGAAGCCGCGAGGAGAGCCATCAAAGGAGGGGAGAACTACTTTGCGCTTTCCTTCGCTGGCATTATCCAGATCAGGTACGAAGGGTATCTCTCACCCGGAACAACATGTCCAGGACCCCTAGCGAGCCGGCAGTGTATCACAATCGGCACGGCGGCCGGCGCGCGCGGATGGCGTGCGACGCGTTTTGCGCCGCGCCGATACACTTCGGGTTTGCGCCGCACGGCGCCAATGAAGCAGTCACAGCATGTGTGGAGGCGACCGTATGTCCTGTTCGTCAGTGCATTTCGGCGCCACTTTGCTGGTTCGTGCTAGCGAAAGGAGTGGAATGAGGCAGTCGTATCATGAAGGAAGCTGGTTTGCGGTGCCGTTGCTCGATGGCGGCTACGGCTGGGGGCTGGTGGCGCGTTTGTCGCCGGGCAGCAAGATCATGCTGGCCTATTTGTTCGGGCCCAAGCTCGACAGGTTGCCATCGATCGAGGAACTCCATACGCTGCAGCCGCAGGACGCCGTCAAGGTGCTGCGCGTGGGCGACATGGCGCTGGCCAGCGGGCATTGGCGCGTGCTGGGCGAGGCCGTGGAATGGAATCCGGCGCTATGGCCGATGCCGCAGTTTTTGCGCCGCGCCGACGCGTTGAAGCGGGCCTGGCGCGTGACCTATTCCGACAACGATCCGAGTCGTTCCGAGCGGGAAGAATCCGTGCCCTACGATACGCCAGGGCTGGAGGCCGATTCGCTGTACGGCTATGGCTCGACCGAGTTGCTGCTGACCAAGTTGCTGGAGTCGCGCGAGCACCCGATCAACCGTAACAGCTGACGTTCCAGGCCACGTATTCGCCGCGGTGCTTGCGCACGGCGACCGTGGCCGTCGTGTCGCGGTCGCTTTCAAACACCATCCCGAACATGACCGGCGCGCCCGCCGTCGCGGCCGCCGGTTGCAGCGCCGCCAGCCGGAAGGTGAGGGCGCGTTGCCGCGCGCATTGCGAGTTGCCTGCGAACAGCAGGCGCGCGCGTATCAGCAGCTCGCGATGCTGCCACAGCAAGGCCACCGCGTCGGCCGGCGGCACGGACTGGTCCATCAAGACCGTGTACCTGGCCGGCTGGCAGGGAATGTTCGGTTGCGCCAGCCACACATACCATTGCGGCGCCTCGGCCGAGTCGGTCCAGCGTTCGCCCCTGGGCTTGGCCGCGTCATAAATAAAACTGGAGCGGATTTGCCGGCACAGATCCGGCGCCGAGCGGCGCGGCGCCGAATCGACGCGCGCCACCACCCGCCATGGCTTG
>DATMSN010000403.1:0-2800 GCA_035565375.1 Duganella sp.
GCCGACGCCCGCCTGTACCGCGCCAAGCAGAGCGGGCGCAACCGCCTGTGCGTCGACCTGGACTGAGCGGAAGCCGCCGGCGGCAGGCGCTCAACGCTTGTCGCAGCAGCGCGCATACAGCACTTGCGCCGACTGCGCGGCGGTCTGCCGCTGTTCGGCGCTCAGCCCCGCGTACGTCTCGACCTCGAACACCCGGTTGGTCGCATTGAACAGTTCGCCTTTTTGCTGCATGCCCACCATGGCCCACGCGGCCGATGCGATGAGATCCTTCTGCCCGAACTCATCGGAGCCGCTCAGCTGAGCCGCCAGAAAAGCCGCGTCCCTGTCGCCCCGTTCCGCCAGCGCGTTGGCCCGCTGCAGCAGCGACTTTCCTTGCTGGCCGAGATCCTGTGGCTGCCCGGGATTGTCGCGCATGCGCGCCTCGGCCGCCTGCCGGAGCCCCCCGACCTCCTGGCCCAACTCGTAACTCTGGGCGCCGACATCGCCGGCCTGGGCGGCCGTGTGCATCAAGGCGGCGACGCTCTGCAAGTCGGCCTGGGTGACATTCTTGCATTGCTCTTCTTTTAAGACATTGAACCACTTGGCAAATTCCAGCGCTTCGTTTGACTGGCCGTCGACGCCTTGTTCGGCGAGGTCTTGCGCGGTGTCTTTCTTCGAAGCCAGATAGTCGGCGCACACCAGGTAACGCGTCGCTTTATTGTAGGCCGGGTGTCCGCCGTAATCGGCGTCCTTCAAGGCATAGTCTTTTGGATTCAGATTCGCAAAGCGACTGCTCCCCTGGGTCAGGATGGCAAACAGATGCGACGCTTTCCCCTGAGGCGCGGGCTGGCCGGACGGCGCGGCCTCCGATTGTGCCTGCGCCTTATTTTGCGCGACAGCGACGTCGGCGCCGGCACCGAAGAGCGCGTATCCGATCGATGCGCACACCGCCACAATACAAAGTCCACGAAACTTTCGTGATTGAAACAACATTTTCATGGCTAACCCTCATGATGACTGCAAGTGGAGCCCGCCAGCCCGGCCGGCGCGGCTCCATGTGAGCTACTGAATTTTCACGACATTAAGACTTGATGGTGTTATTAATGATCACCATGCCCGCCCTCATGTTCGCGCCATGTCGGTTAAAAGAGGCCAGTGCCAGGTCAAAATTGGCCGTGGAGTTCGCGTTCCACATCGCCTTCATTGCCGCTTCCATCGCCAACTGCTCGTTGAGCGTGTTGGTCGTCGCATTGGCGGCGGTGCTTTTCTCTCCCGGGGTCGCCGTGTTATTCAGGAAGTTTTGCGCCTTCGGGATTTCTTTATTGATGGTGTCAAAGGCGAATTTCGAGGCCCAGCCGCAAGCGCTTGCGGCGCCAACCGTGGTCCCGCCCTTGACAATCGCCTTGATGTGCGACGCCGTGGTCGGAGCCGACAGCGGCTTCCAATTGGCGACCAGTCCTGCGGCGGTGGTGCCGCAGATGGCGGTGAAAGCCGCCTTGGTCATTGCGCCCTGGGATTCGCCCATCAGCTTGGTGATCAGAAGGTTGGTTGCGCCGACCGCCCCCCACCCGGCCGAAGCGCGCCAATCGATATATTCCTTGAGCATATTGGCGGTGGTCCAGATGCCACTCAGACCGATGCGCGTATCCGGCGTCACCGCGTTGGCGCTCGGCACCACCAGCGCGCCGGCCATCACGACCGACATCATCGTGGCGGAAAATTTCCTTCTGCTTTGTATCCATGTATTCATCTTTTTTCCTCTTTCGTTATAGATTACTTCGTTGAACATTGGGTGCGACAGCAATAGGGATAACGGTGGCCACCCTCATACCAAATAAGCATGGTTGATGAAATCCCAACTGCGCGCCAATATTTACATGAAAGTAGTTTCATATCAACGGGCAAAGCGCGCCTTACGTGAAAACCCTTAGTGCGTTTATTGCAACACTTCAGGAAGGAAATTTGGGCGGAAATGTGGTATCGCGCGCGTATCGCGTGCACGATAGAAGCGATGCATTGCTGTTATTGCAATTACCACCTAGAATCGAAGCGCTCATCACATTCGACAAGGGGACCACGTGCGCGCGCATCGACTTTTCGCTTCCACGCTTTTCACCGTTTTCGCCGGCCTCGCGCCGCTGGCCCACGGCCAGATGCCGGCCCAGGACACGATCAAGGGGGCCAAGGACCACCCGCTTCTGTCGCGCTTTGACGGCTCGAAGCTGGTCGGCTACGGCGTCAAGGAATTCGACGAGGTGATGCTGCCGGCCGGCAAGCGCGTCGCCAACAAGGACGGCAAGCCGGCGTTCGAGAACGCGCTGCAGCTCGAAGGCAAATACACCCGCATCGCCTACAACTATCCGAAGGAGCGCTCGTCGCTGGAGGTCATGCGCAACTACCAGGCCGCGCTCGACAAGGCCGGCCTGAAGATGCTGTTCAGCTGCGCCAAGGAAACCTGCGGTGACGAGTTCGGCCAGTTCTTCCTCGACAAGCGCGTCGGCGACAACTTCATCAAGGGCCCGGAGGCAAGCTGGTCGCCGTTCAACTACGGCCGCAACGACAGCCGCTACGTGCTGGCCAAGGGCACGCGGCCGGACGGCTCGCTGGTGCATGTGGGCGTGTATGTGGTGTCGCCGGTGAAGGACCAGATCGGCGGCGTGTACCTGGAGATCGTCGAGGCCAAGGCCATGGAGGGCGGCAAGGTCTCGGCCAGCCTGAACGCGGCCGACATGGCCAAGGGCATCGCCGCCGAGGGCAAGGTGGCGGTGTACGGCGTCTACTTCGACACCGACAAGGCCGAGGTGAAAGCCGAATCGAAGGC
>DATMSN010000404.1:0-2754 GCA_035565375.1 Duganella sp.
CGATCGGCTGCCTGTGGAAGGCCGTCGCGTCGCTGGCCGGGCGCGCGGGCCGTGCGATCGTCATTGCCAGCAGCGCGCGGCTGGAACACATTCCGCAGGTTCCGCTCGCCGGCTGCATCGAGCTGCCGCTGCGTTGAGCGCGACACGGGTCAGGGTGTCGGCGGACGTTGCAGGCGCTGCCATCCGATCACGGGCCAGTCGCTTCTCGACTGGTCGGCCTCACCGCCATAGACGACGCTGCCGCCTTCCAGCGCATCGGGGAATGACGCAGCAAAACTGCGAAGGCCACGAAAGTAATCGGCGTTCACTGTCGCGCCGGCCTTGATCTCGACGGCGCGGAGCTTTCTCCCGTCGGGTATCAGTAAGTCCACTTCGTTGCCGGTCGCATCCCTGAAAAAGTACATCTCCCCCGACTCACCTTGATTGAAGCGCGTCTTGAGGGCTTCCATGATCACCAGATTTTCGAACAGGTTGCCAAAAAGCGGGTCCCGCGCGACCTGGTCGGCGCTGCGCAAGCCCAACAGCCAGCAGGCCAGGCCGACGTCGTAGAAGTACAGCTTCGGACTCTTCACTAGGCGCTTCGAGGTGTTGGTAAACCAGGGCGGCAGCACATGCACGATGTAGCTGGTCTGGAGCAGGTCTAGCCAGGCCCGGGCAGTGGCATGCGACACACCGGCATCGTTGCCGAGACTCGTGAGATTCACGAGCTGACCGACTCGTCCGGCGCACAGGCGGACAAAGCGTTCGAATCGCTGCAAGTCATGAACGGCCGCCAGCTGCCGCAGGTCACGTTCCACGTAGGTGGCGAAATAGTCCCCGAGCGCGCGCGATGGGTCGAGCCCCCGGTCATGGATGCGCGGATAGAAACCCGTGAGCAATGTCTGCGCCAGCGGCGGGATGGGGTGCAGTCGAGCCACCTCGGGAAGCGAGAACGGCAATAGGCGAAGCACGGCCGTACGGCCGGCCAGCGACTGGCTCACCTGCGACATGAGTTCGAACTGCTGGCTTCCCGTCAGAACGAAACGCCCGGGCGTCGGGTCGGTGTCTACCATCGCCTGAAGGTAAGAGGGGATCTGCGGCGCGCGCTGAATCTCGTCAATGATGGCGCCGGTCTCTAGGCCCTTCAAGAAGCCACGGGGATCTTCTTGTGCGAAGCGCCGCGTGTCGGGATCCTCCAGCGTGACGTATGGCTTGTCGGGGAACAGGGTTCGACACAGTGTGGTCTTGCCACTCTGGCGGGGCCCGGTCAGCGTCATCACGGGGTACTGGCGAGCCAGTTGAGCGGCGAGCGGTGCGACATCGCGAGGAATCATGACACGCGATTTTACGCACCTCATGCAAATTGAAGATTTAATATTGCATTTGCAAATCCTGGCCAGTCTTCACTGGGTGTGCAAGAACGGGCCTACGCGAAACAGACCACGTTCCGCGGGTTCCGCTCGTCGGCTGCATTGAGCTGCCGCTGCGCCGAGTGCTCCAGCGGTCCTTGCGCCAGTCGATGTGCCAGTCGTTGCGCCGTCAGCGGCAAGCGCTCGCGCTCAGCGCCGATACGGATTGTGGGGGCGGCGGTCGTAGCGGTCGGGCACGCCGTCGCGGTCGCTGTCGCGGCGCGCGTGGCGGTAGTCGGCGCGTCGGCCATGACGATAGTCGGCATGGCGATCATGGCGGTGTTCGTAGCCGCGCCGTATCACGTGGCGGGGCGGGGGCGGCGGAACAACGACCACGTGCGGGCGATAGCCGTGGTCTCCTTGGTGCGGCTGCGCCTGTGCGGGAGCACTCAGTGCGGCCAGAGAGAACAGGGCGGCCGTAGCCAATGCGATAGACAGCTTCTTCATTGCAACTCCTTCGAGTCGTTGTATTCAGGAGTTCCCATGCTGAGGGCGCCATGTGAAGGGCCGGTAAGGCTGCGGCGAATTTCCGATGAACTTTTGCGGGCGTTCCAGCATGCGCCGGCGAGACGCAGCGACCCGATCGATCACGCCTGGCGTGGCTGCGAGCACGCGCTCGATGATGTTCTCGGCATCCGTAGTGGCACTTCTGCGCCATGGCGTTGAAGTGGCGCCGCTGAATGGTTGAAATGGTCGTGTCTGAAGAACTGGTTCGGGCCGTTGCCTTCCAGCGGCGAGGATGGCGCTCGTTGGAGCGTCCACCCAGCGGTGCACTCAGGCCACTTGCGGAAGGTAGCTGGGCCTGGGCGCCGTCATCCCGTGCTTGACCTGCTGGGTGAGCTCATCGGCCAGCACCTCGTCGAGGTTCGACTCGAGCCCGTCGAGCGCACGCTTCACGATGGTCTCGGGGCTTGTCTTCGGCACATCGAACCCGCGCGTGAGATCGGTGTCGACATAGGCCATGTGCAGCGCCAGTACCTGCGTCTTCTGCGCCGAGAGCTCGTGGCGCAGGGCGTTGGTGAGCGACCACGCGGCCGACTTGCTCGCCGAATAGGCGGCCAGATCGCCGCCGTTCACCCACGAGGCGATCGACAGGACGTTGAGCAGCGCGCCGCCGCCGTTGGCCTTGAGAATCGGCGCGAAGGCCTTGCTCATGCGCAGCACGGCAAAGAAATTGGTCTCGAGGATGCGCCGTGCGACCTCTTCGCTGTCGTCTGCAAGAAAGCCGCCCGCCTGGGCAATGCCGGCGTTGTTGACCACCAGCGTCACGTCGGACGCCGCGGCTGCCGCGGCCGCCACGTCTTGCGGATTGTTGACGTCCAGGCGCAGAGCCTGGACGCCGTCCTGGGTGACCAGCGCCGGGTCG
>DATMSN010000405.1:0-2047 GCA_035565375.1 Duganella sp.
ATGAAGGCCGGGTCGTCGTCCTGGTTCGCGATCAGGCGCAGGTAGGCGATGATGTCCTTGATCTCGGCCTTGTCGAAGAAGCTCTGGCCGCCCGAGATCGTGTACGGGATGCGCTCCTTGCGCAGCGCCTGCTCGATCACGCGGGCCTGGTGGTTGCCGCGGTACAGGATCGCGAAGTCGGACCATTTGTTCTTGCGCTGGAAATGGTCGGCCGAGATCATGATGGCGATCTGGTCCGCTTCCGTCTCGTCGTTCGGCATGCCGAGAACCTTGATGGGCTCGCCCAGCCCGTGCTCGGACCACAGCGACTTTTCGAACAGTTTCGGGTTGTTGCCGATGACGGCGTTGGCCGCCTGCAGGATGCGCGTCGTGGAGCGGTAGTTCTGCTCCAGCTTGATCACGTTCAGGTCGGGGAAGTCCGTCTGCAGGGTGCGCAGGTTTTCCACCGACGCGCCGCGCCACGCATAGATCGCCTGGTCGTCGTCGCCCACGGCCGTGAACATCGGCTTCTTGCCCAGGCCCGTCACCATCAATTTGACCAGTTCGTACTGGCAGGTGTTGGTGTCCTGGTACTCGTCCATCAGCAGGTAGCGCAGGCGGCGCTGCCACTTGTCGCGCACCGGCTCGTTGCTGCGGAACAGCTCCACCGGCAGGCGGATCAGGTCGTCGAAGTCGACCGCCTGGTAGGCCGACAACGTCGCCACATAGCTGGCGTAGATGCGCGCCGACTGCGCCTCGTCCTCGTCCTTGGCCTGCTGCAGCGCGATGGCCGGATCGACCAGGCCGTTTTTCCACAGCGAGATGTCGGTCTGGATGCGGCGCACCACCTGCTTGTCGGTGGTGATGGCCAAATCCTGGATCAGCGAGCCGCAATCGTCGCTGTCCATGATGGAAAAGCGGTCCTTGAGGCCGACGCCGTTGGCTTCCTGGCGCAGGATCTTGACGCCCAGCGAGTGGAAGGTCGACACGGTCAGCTGCTTGGCCTGCTTCGGCTGCTTGAGCAGCTTGGCGATGCGTTCCTGCATCTCCAGCGCCGCCTTGTTGGTGAAGGTCAGCGCGGCGATGGTGCGCGGGTCGTAGCCGCGGTCCTCGATCAGGTGGGCGATTTTCTGCGTGATCACGCGCGTCTTGCCCGAGCCGGCGCCGGCCAGCACCAGGCACGGGCCGTCCAGATAGGTCACGGCCTCGCTTTGCGGGACATTGAGGCCGAATTGTGGGGCTTTGGACATCGGGGGACGATCTGACGAGGAAATAGCCAGCCATTGTAGCAGCGCGGTGCACGCTCAGGGCGGCGGCCGGCGGGCCGGCGCGGAGCCTTCATGACATTTGCGTTACCATGTCGGCCTGGAGGCGCGCACGCGCCCGCTTTTACACGGTTGACCTATGAAATTCGAACATTTAATTGAGATTAACGACCCGCTCAACCCGCTGATCGACGCCTTGACCATCAAGCAACTTTGGAACGGCCTGGTGCTCAGCGCCGAATCGCCCAAGCTGTTCGTGCCGCATCTGGACGAATGCGTCATCGACGAGCGCACCGAGCACGGCTTCCGCCGCCGCCGCCGCTTCGGCGAGCTGGTGGTCGAGGACCGCGTGGTGCTCGAACCGATGCGCCAGCTGCGCTACGAGGTCGCGCCGCAGCAGGACATCAGCCGCCAAAGCCTGACGGTGACCATCGAAACGCCGACCGCCGACACCTTGTACGTGCGCTTCCAGTACCAGGACGACCACGACGCGGAGACCGACGCGGCCAACGCCATGTACGACGAATTCCGCAAATCGGCCTACCAGGAGTCCGATATCGACATCATCCGCGTGCTGCGCGACCTGGCCGCGCAGGGCCGGCTCGACGCCATGCTCAACTAAACAGCCGGCTCTCCCCCGCACGGCGGCCTACTGGGGTCTTACGGCGCCGCCGCCGGGCCCCAGATCCGCTCCATGCGCAGCGGCGGCCCTGGTGGCCAAGGCGGCGGCGGAGTTCAAGGTGCCGACGATTCTGACGACGGTGGCCGCCAAATCGTTCTCCGGCCCGATCTTCGACGAGATC
>DATMSN010000406.1:0-1933 GCA_035565375.1 Duganella sp.
CCGGCACCGTGTCGACCCTGGCCGCGCTGGTGCTGGCGCAGCAACAGGTCCGGGACGGCGCCGGACCGGCGCTGTGCGTGACCAATCTCGATCCTTTCCACCGTGGCGCCGTGCTGCTGACGGCGCAGGCCGCCGTGACAGACGCGGCCACGGCATGAACCATTTTACTCAACCCATGTACGCCTTAGCCCCTTTAGCCCCACTATGATGCAACGATTCTGGCACTTTCTCACCGCTCGTTTCAGCCTGGCCGTGATCGGCTTCGCGGCCTTTGCCGCCGCGCTGCTGATCGCCGCCGCCGTGTTCGAGATTTCCTATAAATGGGTGTTGCTGGTGCTACTGGCCGCGCTGCTCGTCTACGGCGCCGTCTGGCTGTTCAAGCGCCAGCGCCGCCTGCGTTCCGGCGCCGCGTTCGGCGGCATGCTCGAGCAGCAAGCCGGCGTGCCCAAGGCCGATGCCGCCCAGCGCGAGGAAAACGAGGCGCTGCGCAAGCGCATGATGGAGGCCATCGGCACCATCAAGACCTCCAAGCTGGGCCAGCTCTCGGGCGACGCCGCGCTGTACGAACTGCCGTGGTATATGGTGATCGGCAACCCGGCCGCCGGCAAGAGCACCGCGATCGCCAGTTCCGGCCTGCAGTTCCCCTTCGCCGACAGCAAGATCGTCCAGGGCGTCGGCGGCACCCGCAACTGCGACTGGTTCTTCACCACCGACGGCATCCTGCTCGACACCGCCGGCCGCTACTCGGTCGGCGAGGAAGACCGCGGCGAATGGCTGGGCTTCCTCGGCCTGCTGAAAAAATACCGCAAGCGCGCGCCGATCAACGGCATCATCATCGCCGTCAGCGTCGCCGAGCTGACCGGCAGCCGGCCGGAATTCGCCATCAACCTGGCCAAGAACCTGCGCCAGCGCGTGCAGGAGTTGACCGAGAAGCTCGAAGTGCACGCGCCGGTCTACGTGGTGTTCACCAAGGCCGACCTGATCACCGGCTTCAACGAGTTCTTCCAGGACGCCGAGCGCGGCGAACGCGACAAGGTGTGGGGCGCCACCCTGCCCTACAGCCAGACCAGCTCGAAACAGGACGTGCTGGCGCAGTTCGACCAGCGCTTCGACGAGTTGTACGACGGCCTCAAGGACCTGAGCCTGGCCAACATGGCGCTGCAGTGGCGCGAACGCATGCCGCCCGGCGTGTTCACCTTCCCGCTAGAGTTCAGCTCGATCAAGGGGCCGCTGCGCACCTTCATCGCCACCTTGTTCGAGGAAAACCCGTTCCAGTTCAAGCCGGTGTTCCGCGGCTTCTACTTCACCAGCGCGCTGCAGGAGGGCGAATCCGTGTCCGCCTCGTCCGAGCGCGTCGCCCACCGTTTCGACCTGCAGATGCTGCCGGCGGCCCACTCCGAGGTGCACGACCAGCACGGCTACTTCCTGCTCAACCTGTTCCGCAACGTCATCTTCGCCGACAAGGATCTGGTGGCCCAGTACGCCAGCCCGGCCAAGACGCGCATGCGCTACGCCACCTTCTTCGGCGCCATGGCGCTGGTCGGCCTGGCGCTGGGCGGCTGGAGCTGGTCCTACCTGGCCAACCGCCAGCTGGTCAACAACGTCCAGGCCGATCTGGCGCAGGCCGTCAAGGTGCAGGAAAAACGCCTGGACCTGGCGTCGCGCTTCGAGGCCCTGGAAATCCTGCAGGACCGCATCGAGCAGCTCGAATCGTACCGCACCGACCGTCCGCTGTCGCTGTCGCTGGGCCTGTACCAAGGCGAGTTCCTCGAACGCAAACTGCGTGAGGAATACTTCTCCGGCCTGAAGGAAGTGATGCTGAAACCGGTCGGCCAGTCGATCGAAGCCTTCCTCGGCGAAGTCAACAGCGGCGCCGACAAGCTCGAGCCGATGTCGCGGCCGCCGCAATCGGGCGCGCTGAACGCCGGCGCCG
>DATMSN010000407.1:0-4539 GCA_035565375.1 Duganella sp.
GATCCAGCACTTCTCGACCATCATCGGCTGGGTCAAGGACGAGTACCTGATCGTCAAGGTGCCGTTCGAGAACAACGCGCCGATCTCGATCAACGATGGCGACAAGCTGACCATCCGCGTGTTTTCCGGCGTGAACGTGTGTTCGTTCGCCTGCGTCGTACAGCGCGTGTTTCCCCGTCCGTTCTTTTACGCCCATCTGTCGTTCCCCGTGTCGATCCAGGGCACCAGTCTGCGCGCGGCGATGCGGGTCAAGGTCGATATTCCGGCGCAGGTGACGACGCCGGTTGGCACCTCGTCCGTGTTCCTGGTGAACCTGAGTGTGTCGGGGGCGTTGATCGAATCGTCCAAGCGCTTGCCGGAGGACGACGCGCAGGTCGGGCTGTCGTTCTATTTGATCGCGCAGCCGGGTAATCGGCAGGTGCGCATTAATCCGAACGCGACGATCCGCAATATCAATGTGGTCAAGCCTGCCACCGGGGATAAGGCGGAGGTGTTCACCTATGGCGTGCAGTTTGTGGATTTGGATCCTGTCCATTACACGATGTTGCAGAATTTGACGTATGAGGCGTTGATCGCGGATCGGCAGAAGATCGTGTAGGGATTTGTTTGGGTGCATGGTTCAGGCTCCTCGGTAATTCGCATTAAGCGGCCTTCGAGAGGGCGAAAAAAAACCGGCCGAGGCCGGTTTTTTTATACGACATCGCTATTAAGGAGCGACGTTGTTTTTCGTGAGCGCTGCCAAAGCTGCGACGTGAGTGACAGTGGTGGAAACTGTCCAGTTGAGATTGGTCGCGCCTGCAGCAATATTAGGGGTATAGGTTACGGTCTTGCCGTCCACACCTTCACCCAGGCCGGTAGCGGCCAGTGTTACCACAATCTGACCATCAACAACAGTTGCCGACGCAACTTCTTTGGTCTTGGTCAAGGCTGCTGGTACCCCGTTCTGGCCAGCGTCGCATTCGGCCAGAACGCCGCCGGCTTCTTGGGCGCACACCGCGACCGCAGTCTTCATTGAATCGGCAGCGCCCTGGATATTGGCGACCTTGGCCTTGACCGTGTAGTCGCTGTACGCAGGAATGGCGACCGCTGCCAGAATGCCGATGATCGCGACGACGATCATCAGTTCGATCAGGGTAAAGCCGGCCTGGGCTTGTTTCTTCATCATTTTCATGGATTTCATTTTGCGACTCCTGTGGGGGTGAAATAATTGGGTGGTACACCTTCCTTATCGCAAGCGGCGTGCCAGCCTCTTTTTCAGCCTGAATGGGCCGGAATATTTTCATAAGCGCCATTTTCGGCGCGTTCTCTGCCGTTTTTTGTCAGTCGCTAGCGCCGCGATTTGTCAGCCGTGACAATGTGTGACAATTATTGTCAGGCGACGCGGAATGCCATCTGCGTGCCGCCGAGGTCGATCACATCGCCATGACTGAGCCGCCGGGCCTGCTTGCCGACCGCCACGCCGTTGACCAGCGGCGCCTGCCCGCCTTCGGTGTGCGTGAGCGTGTAGACATCCGGATGGCGCTCGATCACCACCACCTGCACGCCGGCGCGGCCGAGCGTGGTCTGCGGCTTGGTCAGCGCCATTTGTTTTCCGGCATTGTTGCCGTTTAGGACTTCGATGTGGGCCAGCAGCGGCGCGGCGGCCATGCTCGGCCGCACGCCGTCGGCGACGAATTCGACCTGGAACTTGGCCATCTTGATGACATCTTGGTGTTGCAGGAAATGCTTGCCGATGCGGTGGCCGTTGACGAACGTGCCGTTGGTGCTGTGCAGGTCTTCGAGGAAGGAGTCGTCGAGGATGGTGACGATGACGGCGTGCTCGCCGCTGACGGCCGGATGCGCCAGCACGATGTCGTTGCGCGGATGGCGGCCGATGGTCATCCGTTCCTTGCTCAGCTGAACCTGCCGCTCCACCTGGCCGTCGCGCGTGACGATGATCTTGGCCAATCGATTCTCCAATAAATAAAGGGGAGCACTGGGCTCCCCTTCATTATTCCACATTCAACCGGGCTGTTATTACAGCATGGCTTTCAGCAGACGCGCCATTTCGGACGGGTTCTTGGTGACGGTGATGCCGCAAGCTTCCATGATTTCCAGTTTGGCTTGCGCGGTGTCGGCGCCGCCGGAGATCAGCGCGCCGGCGTGGCCCATGCGCTTGCCCGGAGGAGCGGTGACACCGGCGATGAAGCCGACGACCGGTTTTTTCATGTTGTCTTTGATCCAGTAAGCCGCGTTGGCTTCGTCCGGACCGCCGATTTCGCCGATCATGATGACCGCGTCGGTGTCAGGATCGTCGTTGAACATCTTCATGACGTCGATGTGCTTCAGACCGTTGATCGGGTCGCCGCCGATGCCGACTGCCGACGATTGGCCCAGGCCCAGCGCGGTCAGCTGACCGACCGCTTCGTAGGTCAGGGTGCCCGAACGCGAGACGACGCCGATGCGGCCCTTGCGGTGGATGTGACCCGGCATGATGCCGATCTTGATTTCGTCAGGGGTGATCAGGCCTGGGCAGTTAGGGCCCAGCAGCAGGGTCTTCGAGCCGGCTTTGGCCATGCGGTCCTTCAGGGCCATCATGTCGCGGACCGGGATGCCTTCGGTGATGCAAATTGCCAGGTCCAGCTCGGCTTCGACGGCTTCCCAGATAGCGGCGGCGGCGCCTGCTGGCGGGACGTAGATGACCGACACGTTGGCGCCGGTTTCTTTTTTCGCTTCAGCGACGTTGGCGAAAATTGGAATGCCTTCGAAGTCTTCGCCGGCTTTTTTCGGGTTCACGCCTGCGACGAATGCATTTTTGCCGTTCGCGTAGTCGCGGCAGCCGCGGGTGTGGAACTGGCCGGTCTTGCCGGTGATCCCTTGGGTAACGACTTTGGTATCTTTATTGATCAGAATGGACATGTTGATTCCTTAATTAAGCTTGACCGGCAGCGGCTGCTACGACGCTCTTCGCTGCATCTTCCATGGTGTCGGCAGCGATGATAGGCAGACCGGAATCGGCCAGCATCTTCTTGCCCAGGTCTTCGTTGGTGCCCTTCATGCGGACCACCAGCGGCACGTTCAGCGACACAGCCTTGACCGCGGTGATCACGCCTTCGGCGATCACGTCGCAGCGCATGATGCCGCCGAAGATGTTGACCAGGATGGCTTTCAGGCCTGGGTTTTTCAGCATGATCTTGAATGCTTCGGTGACTTTCTCAGCCGTCGCACCGCCGCCCACGTCCAGGAAGTTGGCCGGCTCGCCGCCGAACAGCTTGATGGTGTCCATGGTGGCCATGGCCAGACCGGCGCCGTTGACCAGGCAGCCGATGTTGCCGTCGAGCGAGATGTAGGCCAGGTCGAACTTCGATGCTTCGACTTCGGCTGGATCTTCTTCGTCCAGGTCGCGGTAGGCGACGATTTCCGGTTGACGGAACAGGGAGTTGGCGTCGAAGTTGAACTTGGCGTCCAGCGCGATGACCTTGCCCGAACCGGTCAGGATCAGCGGGTTGATTTCGGCCAGCGACGAATCGGTTTCCCAGTAGGCTTTGTACAGGCCTTGCAGGTTGGTGCGGGCGTCGACGATCGACTCGGCAGGCACGCCGATTTTGGCGGCGATCGCGTCGGCATCGGCGTCGGTCAGGCCGACGGATGGATCGATGGCGATCGAGTGCAGCAGTTCTGGATGCGATTCAGCCACTTCTTCGATGTCCATGCCGCCTTCGGACGAGGCCATCAGCACGACGCGCTGCGAGACGCGGTCGGTGACCAGCGACACGTACAATTCTTTCTTGATGTCCGCGCCTTCTTCGATCAGCAGGCGGCGTACTTTTTGGCCTTCAGGGCCGGTCTGGTGCGTGACCAGCTGCATGCCGAGGATCTGCTCGGAGAATTCTTTGACTTGTTCCAGCGATTTCGCAACCTTCACGCCACCGCCTTTACCACGGCCACCGGCGTGGATTTGTGCTTTCACAACCCAGACCGGGCCGCCCAAGGTTTCCGCAGCTTTGACTGCTTCTTCAACGGACATGCACGGAATACCGCGCGGAACCGTCACTCCGTATTTTCGGAGGATTTCTTTGCCTTGATACTCATGGATTTTCATGCTGGCTTCCCTTCTGATGCTGATGTGTATAAATCGGTTGATACTGCGAAATGTGTGATGCTAGATAAGCAGATGTTGCTACGCGCTACCCGGTGCTGCTTTGTCCACCCAGCGCGGGTAAAACCGGCCCGTGCGACGGCGTCGTGACGCGGTGCGGGGCAATGTTCTGGAATTGGGGGGTGTTGCGACTATCAGGGGGGTGCAGCCAGCGCGATGGCCGGAGGTGAAACAGGCGTCAATCTTCCATAGGCAATCGGTGTGCGGATATGCTGGGACGACCGTGCGGAACGCACGACAGTGAACTGGTATTGACAGTGACATAAGAATATACCGCTCTCGCGGCATGAGTTAGTTAGCAGCCTTGCGCATTTCTCTTATCGAAAATGCACGTTGCCGTAGCTTCTACGGACAACCACCGCACCCACGGTGCTGCAAAAACCCTAAAAGTGTAGCACACC
>DATMSN010000408.1:0-1902 GCA_035565375.1 Duganella sp.
TAGACCAGCACTTTCGAAATCAGATCGGACGACAGCAGGTCGAAGGAAAATTCGCGGCCGCCGGTGTCGCTGGTCAAGGTGCGGCCGTTGACCAGCACATTGTTGAACTCCGGTCCCAGGCCGCGCACGGAGATGTAGCGGCCCTCGCCGCCGTTGCGCTGGATCTGCACGCCGGTCACGCGCTGCAAGGACTCGGCGATATTGGTGTCGGGGAATTTGCCGGCGTCCTCGGCCGACACGGCGTCGACCACGCCGTCCTGCATGCGTTTGGTGTTCAGCGATGAACTGAGGGAGGCGCGGATGCCGCTGACGACGACGGTCGCCGAGGGATCGATCGCCGGCTGATCGGCCGTCTGCGCCGACGCGCCGAGCGATACCAGCATTTCGGCGATCAGGGCCGCCATCACGGTCTTGCGTATGCGTTGCCGAGGGGTTGTCAAGTTGTCTCCTTGTATGGTTATAGCGATCCGGGCACAAAAAAAAGGGACCGGGTCCCGCCGTGGCAGGACTCGGCCCCTCTTGACGGGACTGGACTTAGAAGGCCACGCGCACGCCGACGCTGGCGCGGCGGCCGACGTCTTCGAGGGTCAGGAACTGGCTCTCGCTGTTGGCGTACTCGCGCATTCTGGCGTTGTTCAAGTTAATGAAATCGGCGTAGAGGGCGATGCCCGGCGTGATGTTGTAGCGCAGGCTGGCATCGGTCTGTCCGTAGGCCGCGCGGTTGCGCGGCAAGGTGCTGCCGCCGCCGCAATCGACCGAGAAGTGATTGCGCCAGTTATAGCTGACACGCGCCGAGAACTTGGTGTTCTCGAAGAACACCGAGCCGTTGTACGACTGCGGCGACAAGCCCGGGTAGCCGCAGCTCGGCGCGCCGGTATCGCCCTCGCGGGTCGCGCTGGCGTCCACGTAGGTGTAGTTGGCGGCCACGCCGAAGCCCTGCAGCCAAGGAATGCTGTTGTCGAAGGCGTACTGGCCGGCGATTTCCACACCCTTGATCTTGCCCTTCTGGCCGTTGCGCACGCGCGAATCATGCACCACCTCGTCGAACTGCGGGATGCGCATGTCCACCAGAGTCGTCTCGAGGAAGTCCGACACCTTCTTCATGAACACGGCGCCGCTGACGTAGTTGGTCTTCGACAGATACCATTCGTACGACACGTCGAAGTTCTTCGACTGCATCGGCTTCAGATTCGGATTGCCGCCGCCGGTCTGCACGTCGCCGAAGCGCCCGCCGTACCAGTTGTCCACGCCCATCTGGCTCAGCGTCGGACGCGTCTCGGTCTTGGAGGCGGCAAAGCGCAGCAGCATGTCCGCGTTCAGGTCGATCTTGAGATTGGCGGACGGCAGGAAGCTGTTATAGCTGTTCTCGACCGTGGTGACCTTGGTCGGCCCCCACTGCGAAATAAAGGTCGTGTCGTTCGGGCTCTTCACCGCCGACAGCAGCACCCGGCTGGTACCGGTGGAGCTCGAGTCCACGCGCACCATGCGCATGCCGGCGTTGGCCGACCAGCCGCTGCCCTCCCAGCGCGTGTCGAGGAACATGCTCTTCACTTTTTCCTTCACGCCCCACATCGACGGCTTGGTGTAGTCGATCGCCATCGGACCGTTCGGGTACTTGCTCAGGTCGGAATAGGTGGCCGGGTCGTTGGACTGCGGCAGCAACGACGGCTGGTTCAGGTAATTCATGTACGCGTACGGATCGAAGCGCAGATACGCCGACGGCACCTGGGCGCCACCGCCGAGGAAATTCCCCAGCGGCGTCACCGTGAACAAGCTCGACGGCAGAGCGACGTGGTAGCCGCTGAAGGCGTTCCAGGCGTCGTTCTTGTACGTGGTGCGCTTGACCTCGCGCTGCGAATACGCGACGCCGGTGTCGGCGCCCTTGAAGAAGCCGATCTCGTG
>DATMSN010000409.1:0-3087 GCA_035565375.1 Duganella sp.
GGAGGCGGCGCTGGTGGCCGCCCTCGATCCGGGCCGGTTCCTGCTCAAGGAGCGCCGCCGCGCCCAGTGATGCCGCCGCCACGCTGGCGTTGCGTTGGCGCAAATATGGTGCGCACACCAGCGCACCCGGCGTTGGCGCGGCTATATCCCACGGGATATAATCAGCCTTTGAACCGGGCGCGGGCACCGAACAATGGATGAAGACCAAGCGCGGCACCACGACGGATCGCCGGAGTTGTTGATGTTCCTGGCCTCGACGGTGCACGACATGAAGAACTCGATCGGCGTCCTTAGCGGCACGCTGGAGAATCTGATCGCCGCCGCGCCGCCGCCGTCGGCCGAGCCGCAGCCGGCGCATCCCCAATACGAGCAACTGGGACAGATGCTGTACCAGACCCGCCGGCTCAACGACAATCTGATCCAGTTGCTTGCGTTGTACAAGGAGGTGGGCAAGCCCGGTTATCCGTTCGACCCCGCCGCCCACCGCGTCAGCGAGTTGATCGACCAGGTCAAGGGCCAGGCGCGCATCCTGCTGCAATCGCGCGGCGTCACGCTCGACGTCGATTTTCCGGCCGGCGCCATCTGGACCTTCGACGAGGACTTGATCATCGGTGTGCTGGTCCACGCCATCAACAACGCCATCCGCTACACGCGCGACCGCATCGGCCTGACCGCCAGGATCGACGGCGATTATCTGGAGCTGCGCGTGGAGGACAACGGCGATGGCTTCCCGCCGTCGATGCTGCGGACCGGCGCCGCCCTGAACGCCGGCGCCGGCAAGGTCGATTTCATCAACAACAGCAGCGGCCTCGGTCTGTACTTTTCCAGCGAGGTGGCGCGGATGCACCGGCATCGCCAGCGCCACGGCGGCATCGCGCTGGAGAACGGCGGCGCGCTGGGCGGCGGTTGCTTCATCCTGCGGCTTCCATGAACGCGGACACCCAGGCCAGCGGCGACATCGACTGGGCGGAGAAGCGCTATCTGCTGGTCGACGATTTCGTCGGCATCCGCCAGCTGCTGCGCGAATCGCTGCGCAACCTCGGCGCCAAGCACATCGACCAGGCGGCCAGCGGCGGCGAGGCCATCGTGCTGCTGTCGAAGACGCGCTACGACGTCGTCATGTGCGACTACAACCTTGGCGACGGCAAGAACGGCCAGCAGGTGCTGGAGGAGGCGCGCTTCCGCAACCTGATGCTGCCCAGCAGCGTGTGGCTGATGGTCTCGGCCGAGAAAAGCGTGGAGTCGGTGATGGGCGCGGCCGAGCACCAGCCGGACGCCTACATCATCAAGCCGATCACCGAGGGCGTGCTGTTGACGCGCCTGAACCGCGTGTGGAACAAGAAGCAGATCTTCCGCGAGATCGACCAGGCCTTCGCCGACAAGGATTACCTGCGCGCGGCGCGCCTGTGCGAGGAACAGGTCGCCCTCAATCCGCTGCACGAGCTCGACCTGCAGCGCATGAAGGCCACCTTGCTGCTTAAAAGCGGCGTGCCCGAACAGGCGCGCGCCGTCTACGAGAAGGTGCTCGAGGAGCGCGACTACAACTGGGCGCGCTGCGGCCTGGGTAAAATCCGCATGAGCGCCGGCGACCTGGAGGCGGCGCAGCAGATGTTCCAGGCGGTGATCGCCGACAACCGCTTTTACATCGACGCCTTCGACCAGTTGGCGTTGTCGTACCAACTGCAGGGCAAGTACGAGGAAGCCTTCGGCGTGCTGGAAAAAGCCGCCAAGCTGTCGCCCAATTCGGTGCCGCGCCAGCGCGCGTTCGGCCAGACGGCGCTCAAGCTGGGCAACATCCCGGTGGCGGAAAAAGCCTTCCGCAAATGCATAGAGATGGGCGAGTACTCGGTGGCCAAGACGGTCGACGCCTATTTCGGCCTGGCGCGCGTGTGCGGCCAGAAGAACGACACCAAGGAGGCGATCCGGCTGCTGAACGCGGCGGTCCACCAATTCGGCGGCGACCAGGTGACCTTGCGCGCCAAGATCACCGAGGGCCTGGTCTACCACGAGAGCGGCGACTACCGGCGCGCGCGCAAATCCGGCGACGAGCTGGAGGCGATGCTGGCCGATGAGACCAAACTGCGCCCGGACAGCACCACCTGCCTCGATATGGCGACGTTGCTGTTCGCGGTGGGCGTCAAGGACGCGCCGGTCACGCTGCTGTGCTATGTCGCGCGCAACAACCATGACAACGCGCCGCTGCTCGAGGACGTGCAGAAGATCTTCGACAAGGCGCGCATGGGCGACGAGGGCGTCGAGTTGATCAAGGCTTCGCGCCAGGAGGCGGCCGACATGATGAACAAGGGCGTGCTGCTGTGGAAGACCGGCAAGTTGATCGAGGCGGTCGAGTGGATGCGCGTGGCGCGCAAGGCGCTGCCGCACAATATGCGCATCCTGTTTAATTCGGCGCAGATCCTGATCTCGCAATTGCATCAGACTGGCTATGTGCGCGAGCTGGCGGAGGAGGCGATCGGCGTGTTGATGCACGTCGACGCGATCGCGCCGGGCCAGCTGCGTTTCGCGCAGCTGATGGAGCAGCTGGCGATGCTGGCGCCGGTGTCCGGCGTGGTGGCGGCGGCCGCGGCGAGCGAGTACGAGGCGGCCAACGGCGCGGTTCCCGAGTGATTCCAGGGTGACGGATGGACACAACAGCCGGCTTGTTTCCGGGTCACCAAATGATTACACTGAATCGGGGCGCGGCCCTGTCCGCGCCCCGATTCGCTGTCAAAATAAAGGGCAAGACAATATGCGCGATATCGCAAAAGAAGTGTATGTGAAGATGAAGGTGGGCAGCGTGGCCTGGATACGGCCGGTCGCCGCCAAGGGCGATACCCTCGACAGTTTCCAGTCGGCCCACGACGGCGCCAGGCTGCTCGAACAGGAGGGGTTGATCGATATCGAAAAAGTGCAGCGCCAGGCGGACGGCCTGATAGACGCCATCCGCATCCAGCGCCTGGCGTAAGGCCGGGGCCGGCGGCGGGTCGGGCCAAGGCTAAGGCTTTTCCTTGCCGGGTTTGTCGGCTTTCGCGGGCGCGGTCTTGGCCGGGGCTTTTTTCGGCGCCGGCTTGGCTGGCGGGCTGTCGGTGG
>DATMSN010000410.1:0-3484 GCA_035565375.1 Duganella sp.
GGAACTTGCGGTCGGCCGCCGCGATCGGCGCCTCGTTGATGCTGGCCAGGCGCCGCCGCATCAAGCCGTCGTCGGCGAACTCCCAGTTCTCGTTGCCGTAGGCGCGGTACCACTGGCCCGAATCGTCATGGTATTCGTAGGCGAAGCGCACGGCGATGCGGTTGCCTTCGAACGCCCACAACTCCTTGATCAGGCGGTAGTCCAGCTCGCGCGTCCATTTGCGCGTCAGCAGGGCGACGATGTCGGCGCGGCCGGTGACGAATTCGGCGCGGTTGCGCCAATGGCAGTCCTCGGTGTAGGCCAGCGATACTTTTTGCGGGTCGCGGGTGTTCCAGCCGTCTTCGGCCAGGCGGACTTTCTGGATGGCCGATTCGCGGGTGAACGGTGGCAAGGGTGGTCGGGTCATGGCGTGCTTTCGTGGTTGTACTGATCGGTACAACAAGTCTACGGCGTTGCCGATGGGGATGCAAGGGATTTTTTTAAGGGAAGAGTTCGCGGGCGAGCCGCAGCCCGGCCGGGCTCAGTTGCGCGCTGCCGGTAATGCCGCCCTCGTCGAGCCGCAGCTCGATCCAGTCCGCGTCGGCCAGCATCAGCAGCTGGCGCCGCAGCACGCTCATCGGGCGTTGGGATTGCTTGCTCAACTTGGCCAGCGAGCACGGTTTGCCGGGCTGCCCGGCTTCGATGCGCCACAGCGTTTCGAGCACGCCGATCAGGGCGGCCATTACTTCGTCGTCCATCCACCTCATCCTTGATCTGTTTTCTGTCGAGGATATGATTCTGCACTATACTCTCGGAAATACGATATATTACCGGAAAGCAACATGCAAAAAGATAAACCCGACGGCCACATCGAGCCCTACCATCACGCGGCGGGTGGCTGGGGCGCGCTCAAGCAGGTGGCGATCAACCTGGTGCGCGAGAAGGTCAGCGGCGGCAATTACAAGACGCTGCTCAAGCAAAACCAGCCGGACGGCTTCGACTGCCCCGGCTGCGCCTGGCCGGACCGCGAGCACGCGTCGACCTTTGAATTTTGCGAGAACGGCGTCAAGGCCGTCGCCGCCGAGGCCACCAGCAAGCGCGTGAAGCCGGCGTTTTTCGCCGCCCACAGCGTCGCCGACCTGCTGCGCCAGTCCGATTACGAGCTGGAACAGCACGGCCGCCTGACCGATCCGATGGTCTACGACCGCGCCAGCGACAAATACCTGCCGATCGCCTGGGACGACGCCTTCGCGCTGATCGCCCGCCATTTGAAGGCGCTGCCCGATCCGAACCAGGCCGCGTTCTACACCTCCGGCCGCACCGGCAACGAGGCGGCGTTCCTGTTCCAGCTGTTCGTGCGCATGTACGGAACCAACAACTTCCCGGACTGCTCCAACATGTGCCACGAGCCGACCAGCCGCGGCCTGCCGGGCACCGTCGGCATCGGCAAGGGCACGGTCACGCTGGAGGACTTCGAGCACGCCGACACGCTGCTGATCTTCGGCCAGAACCCGGCCACCAACCACCCGCGCATGCTCGGCGAGCTGCGCGACTGCGCCAGGCGCGGCGCGCGCATCGTCTCCATCAATCCGCTGCGCGAGCGCGGACTGGAACGCTTCACCAGCCCCGCGCACGCGCTCGAGATGCTGACCAATTCGAGCACCACCATCAGCACCCTGTTCGTGCAGCCGACGCTGGGCGGCGACTTCGCGCTGATCAAGGCGCTGGCCAAACGCCTGGTCGAACGCGACGACGAGGCCACGGCCGCCGGCCAGGCCGGGCTGCTGGACCGGGCCTTCATCGCGGAACACACCAGCGGCTTCGAAGCGTTCGCGCAGGACCTGCGCGCACAAAGCTGGGACCAGCTGATTGCCGAATCGGGCGTGCCGCGCGCGCGGATCGAGGAGCTGAGCGACGTTTACATCGACGGCAAAAACGTCATCTGCACCTGGGGCATGGGCCTGACCCAGCACAAGGGCGCGGTGGCGACGATCCAGATGCTGTCCAACCTGATGATGATGCGCGGGAATATCGGACGCAAGGGCGCGGGCCTGTGCCCGGTGCGCGGCCACTCCAACGTGCAGGGCGACCGCACCATGGGCATCGAGGAAAAGCCCACCAAGGCCTTCCTCGACCGCATGCAAAAGGTGTTCGATTTCGAGCCGCCGCGCGAACATGGCTACGACGTCGTCGAAAGCATCCAGGCCATGCTGGACGGGAAAGTGAAAGTCTTCTTCGGCATGGGCGGCAATTTCGCCATGGCGACGCCGGACACGCCCCTCACCTTCGACGCGCTGCGCGCCTGCGACCTGACGGTGCACGTGGCCACCAAACTCAATCGCAGCCATCTTATCCTCGGCAAGGACGCGCTGATCCTGCCGACCTTGGGCCGCACCGAGATCGATATGCAGAACGGCGTGCCGCAAGGCGTGACGGTGGAGGATTCGATGAGCATGGTGCACCTGTCGTACGGCATGAACCAGCCGGCGTCGGACAAGCTGCTGTCGGAGACGGCGATCGTCGCGCGCATGGCGCACGCGACCCTGGGCAGCGACAAAGTCGACTGGAACGCCTACGCCGGCGACTACGCCACCATCCGCGACGCCGTCGCCAGGGTGTTCGACGACTTTCACGACTTCAACGCGCGCGTGGCCAAGCCGGGCGGCTTCCATCTGAAGGTGGCGTCGCGCGAGCGCGAATGGCGCACCGCCAGCGGCAAGGCGCAGTTCGTGGTGCACGCGGTCGATACCGACACGCCGATCCATCGCGCCCGCGCCATCCACGGCGAACGTTTGATGGTGTTGATGACGGCGCGTTCGCACGATCAGTACAACACCACCATCTACGGCATGGACGACCGCTATCGCGGCGTGTTCGGGCTGCGGCGCGTGGTGTTCATCAACAAGGACGACCTGGCGATGCTGGGGATGCGGAACGGCCAGTATGTGGACATGGTCAGCGTGTGGGACGACCACGTCGAGCGGCGCGCCGAGCGTTTCGTGCTGGTGGAATACGACATTCCGCGCGGCTGCCTGGGCGCCTACTTCCCGGAGACGAACGGCTTGATCCCGCTGCACAGCACGGCCGACGGCGCGGGCACGCCGACGTCGAAATCGATACCGGTGTTGTTGTCGTTATCGGCCGATCAATCGGCTGCGGAGTAGCCACGCATATTTTTCAGGTGTACTCGACGCATCCATCCTGCCGGCAAAAACTCACCAGCTTGATCCCCGCCTCGCTGGCGACATCGATCGCCAACGTGCTTGGCGCCGAGATCGTCGCCAGCATCGCTATATTCATGCGCGCGGCCTTACGCACCAGCTCATAGCTCGCGCGGCTGGACATGAAGATGAAGCCGCCCCGCATATCCACACCGTCCAGCGCCAGGTGGCCGATTAGTTTATCCAGCGCGTTGTGGCGCCCCACGTCCTCGCAAACCTTGAGCACCGCGCCGCCGGCGTCGCACCAGGCGGCGGCATGCACCCCGCGTGTGGAAACTGGGCGC
>DATMSN010000411.1:0-1593 GCA_035565375.1 Duganella sp.
CTGCACCACCCGCTCGAGGCGCGCATCGAGTCCGGGCTCGCCTTCCTGCGCGGTCAGCACGGCCGCCATGTCATGCCTGGCGGTGGCCACCAGCATGCTCACGCCGCGCCGGCGCTCGAGCCATTCGGCGCCGAAGGTGCCGAAGCACACCAGCATATACAGGGTCAGCGCCGCGATCCCCAGCAGCACCGGCAGATACAGCACGTTGGAAATGGAATACAGCAGCGTCTCGATCGAGCGGATGGCCGCGTCGGCAGGCAGGTTGGGCATTGAATGATCCAGCGACAGAAGCAAGCCACTCACCTCCCCGTGAGCGGATTGAAAGAAAGCGCGTGGGCGCCTCCACCTCTTTGGCCGGTATCCGGGCTCGCAAGCAAATCCGCCCGACCTTCCCATGCAAACGCACAGTGGTATAGCGAGGCGGATAGTCGTCGGCGACGACGCTTGTTTACCGTTGCGGGGGCAGCACATGTTGGCTGGCGTGGCCAGCTCCATGTTTCCCGTTTAACTGCGGTCCGGACGGACGCGCGAGCACCAAAACCTGGCGATTATACGTGGTTATGCGGCGCCTGGGCAGAGGGCGGGCGTTGATGAGGCACACACCTTCGCCTTCACTTCAGATCGGCGAGGCTTTGAAGAATAGGGCAATCGGGCCTGTCGTTGCCTTTGCAGCAGCGCGCCAGCGTTTGCAGCGTGTCGCGCATTTCGGTCAGCTCGGCGATGCGCTGGTTGAGTTCCTCGACGTGACCGAGCGCGATGTTTTTCACATCGGCGCTGGCGCGCTCCTTGTTCTGCCACAGCGACAACAGCTCGCGGATCTGTTCCAACGAGAAGCCCAGCGTGCGCGCGCGCTTGACGAAGCGCAGCGCGTGCAGGTCGTTCTCGCCGTAGATGCGGTAACCCGAGTCGCTGCGCCGGCCCGGCGGGATCAGCGCGATGCTCTCGTAGTAGCGGATCATCTTGGCCGAGACGCCCGAGGCGCTGGCCGCTTGTCCGATGTTCATGCCGTCACTCCTTCACGATGGATTGCACCGGCGGCTTCCAGCGACGCAGCAACAGCGCGTTGCTGATCACGCTGACGGAGCTGAGCGCCATCGCCGCACCGGCGACCATGGGATTGAGCAGGCCGAAGGCGGCGAGCGGAATGCCGACCAGGTTATAGACAAAGGCCCAGAAAAGATTCTGCCTGATTTTGCTGTAGCTGCGGCGCGAGATCGAGATCGCGGCGGCCACCAGCGCCGGATCGCCGCGCATCAGCGTGATGCCCGCCGCATGCATGGCGACATCGGTACCGCTGGACATGGCGATGCCGACATCGGCGGCGGCCAGCGCCGGCGCGTCGTTGATGCCGTCGCCGACCATGGCGATGCATTTGTCCTTGTGCTTCATGGCGCCGATGGCGGCGGCTTTATCGGCCGGCAGCATGTTGGCGACCACGCGGCGGATGCCGAGCGTGGCGCCGACATGATCGGCGCTGCCCTGGTTGTCGCCGGTGAGCAGCACGGTCTCGATCTCCAGCGCGTGCAGCGCTTCGATCGCGGCGCGGGCCTGCGGCTTGACGCGGTCGCCGAAGGCCAGCAGGAACATCAGCAG